>CAWLAW010000387.1:0-4080 GCA_963854885.1 Gammaproteobacteria bacterium
GCCAGCGCTTGGGCGCACTTGATTAGTGTAATTGAGGCCCTCGGGCTTGCGCCGAGGCTTAGCTCCGCTTGCTGGCGGGTTATGCCGACGAGATCAACTGCGTAGCGTTTCAGCTCATCGGAAACTTCTATCTGTTTCGCCGCCTGAGAAAACGTCACGACGTCTTGCTGAGTAATACAGTTTTCGATCTCATCTACAGCAGGACCGTTAATTTCCGCATCGACGATCGCAGTCTCTTGTTCTGCGGAGACATATCCTAAAGACAAACGCATGGCGAAACGATCCATTTGAGCTTCCGGCAATGGATAAGTGCCATGGAATTCCACTGGGTTTTGCGTGGCCACGACGAAGAACAGCTGGGGCAGTGGATACAATGTGCCGTCCAAGCTAACCTCCGCTTCACCCATTGCTTGAAGGAGGGCGGATTGGGTTCTTGGTGAGGCGCGATTTATTTCGTCGGCGAGTAAAATCTCGGTAAAAATCGGTCCTTTGTGAACTTCAAAATTTGCATTTTGCGGATTGAACACAGACACGCCAAGAATATCCGTCGGCAGCAAGTCGGGAGTGAATTGAATGCGCTGAAATTGCGCTCCCACCGAGCGTGCCAGGGCTTTAGCCAGGCTGGTTTTGCCGGTGCCTGGAAAATCTTCTAGTAGGACGTGACCATTAGTAAGAAACGCAGAAAGCATCAACCGAATCGTGTCTTGCTGGCCGTGGATGACGCGACAGAGATTTTCGTTTAATCGCGAATACGTGCTTCGCAACGATTCCAATTCAACAGATGGCGCCATTTAAATGGTCATAAACAATATTAATCAGGTTCTAAAGCATAACTCACTGCCCCCGTGCGGCAAGCGCCAAATTCGGCTACGAGAAACTCGCGAGGCGCTTCATGGAACTAGTTGATTGGCTTCGAGACCCAAGCGCGCATCGGCGATTGTGGCAATTGGCTGCGCCAATGATGCTATCAAATGTGTCGATTGCAACGCTCGGTCTCGTTGATACTGCCGTAATCGGCCATCTAAATCACGCAAGCTATCTGGCCGGAATCGCGATTGCCGCTGTCTTGTTCGATTTCTTGTATTGGGGCGTTACGTTTCTACGCATGGGTACGACTGGGATTGTCGCCCAGGTGCACGGTGCTAAGAACGTCCAGCGCATGCGTTCTACGCTGCGCGACGCATTGGTGGTCGGGATGGTTATCGCAGTTGCGATGCTCATAGCGCGCCAGGAAATCATTGAATTCGGTCTCACTATAATTCATGGCAGTGCTGAATCGTCGGTGCACGCTGCGCAATTCTTCTCGATAAAAATTTGGGGAGCGCCAGGTGTTCTGGCAACAATGGTGTTCATCGGCTGGTTGATAGGGATGCAAAATGCGCGCGCCGCGATGATGCTCGCAACGTTGCCGTGTTTATTTCATGCCGTATTGGACATTTTGTTTGTCGTGTACTTCGAGCTCGAAGTCGCCGGCGCGGCATATGCAGCACTTATCACTGCCTACGTCTCGGCGGCACTAGGTGGGTGGTTAGTCGCTCGCGAGCTGCGTCGTTACGAAACAATTAAGCTAGGAAAACTATCTTGGGCCGATGCTCGCCAGTTACTCCTGCTGAATTGGAATATTTTATTACGCACGTTATGTTTGATTGGGACATTTGCGTTTTTTACCCATCAAGGCGCGCGTCAGGGTGATTCAATTCTTGCCGCGAATGCCATCTTGCTCAATTTCCAGATGCTAACGGCGCTCGCGTTGGATGGGTTCGCGAATGCGCTTGAAGCGTTGGTTGGGAGGTCAATCGGCGCTTCAAGTCGGGCACGATTTTTGTCCTCTATTATCGTTGGCGCGAGTTGGTCGATCGTGTCCGCAATATTGTTTGTTTTATTTTATGCGACAGTTGGTAGTTCGTTAATTTCCTTGCTAACAAGCCTCGCCGAGGTCCGCGCTGAAGCGGAAAAATATCTTATCTGGGCGGTTATTTCGCCGCTAGTATCGGTTGCAGGGTTTTTCTTCGACGGTATTTTCATTGGAGCAACTAAAGGGCGAGAAATGCGCAACGCTATGATGTTTTCTACGTTCGTCGTGTTCGTGCCGGCTTGGTATGGGTTACGTGAATTTGGTAACCACGGTTTGTGGGTCGCATTCTTGTTGTTTTTCACTGCTCGAGGGATTTCGATGGGTTGGTACTTCTACGAAATCGATCGGCGCAGGGCGTTTATTTAACCGCGTAGACATTTCGAACGAAGCCCGGTCACAATGATCGTTTTAGTTTGTCGCGTTCTCGACGGTCTTTTTTCGATAGTTTTCCATAACGAGGATCTTCGCTGACAGCGCTATTATCAATCGATTGAGCGAGCGAGGCGCGCTTTTGTTGGCTTTCTACTGTTTCCACATATAACTCGCCGGTCTTGCTCGCAGTCACTCGTTGTTTCGAGATGCCTACAACTTGCAAATGATATTCGAAGGGCGGCCGCCGCAAGACAATATCGTCCGCAATTTGTACGTGACGAGCGGGTTTTGCACGAACCCCGTTTAGCGTAACGCGGCCTTGTTTTACGGCACCTGCGGCTAGCCCACGCGTCTTATAGAAGCGTGTACACCAGAGCCATTTATCCAAGCGTTGTTCGTCCATGGTCGTAAAATTCCAAGTGTCGGGCGTGCGATTCGATCGGGTAGACTGTTCGGCCCGGATCCAAACATTATCATCGAACAGGGTAATTTATCGAAATGAGCACACCAAGAGAATTCCGGCCTTTACCGATCGCAGTACTGACGATTTCTGACACGCGCGGCGAAGCCGAAGACACGTCAGGAAAATTATTGGTTGAGCGTTTGACGCAGGCCGGGCATCGCCTTGCGGAAAAACGCATGGTACGTGACGATATATACGCGATCAGAGCCGATGTATCGCGCTGGATAGCATCGGTGGAGGTGTCGGTTGTGCTGACCACAGGGGGAACCGGGGTGACCGGTAGAGATGGGACACCAGAGGCGGTCTCACCATTGTTAGATAAAACAATTGATGGGTTTGGCGAAATGTTTCGGGTTTTGTCGTACGACGATATAAAAACCTCAACTCTTCAATCGCGGACTATTGCGGGAGTTGCGAACGCGACTTATATCTTTTGTCTACCGGGTTCGTCGGGTGCCTGCGCGCTCGGTTGGGACGCGCTAATCGTCCATCAGTTAGATTATCGTACACGGCCCTGTAATCTTGTTGAGTTAATGCCGCGATTGTTGGAAACCTAAGTCTGACAGGCGCCTAGCAGCGAGCGGCAAAAATCCAACTGCCTATCGCGCCACTTTTGTGTTCGCAGCAGTATCTGAGTGAATCTCAAAATATAGCAGCAGGGTTTTTTGAATTGGGTTCTCATTGTCGTCGCTGATGACAAAGTAACGGTTGCCTTCATGGCGCGCTACAGATTCAAAGTTGTCTATCTTCCAACCTTTTTTTGTATTGAAATGTGCAACCTCTTCAACAACGGTCGCCTGCCGAACGTTATCGTCGGATAAGACGAGCCGACGCAAGGCGAAAATGACCGGTTTAAAGATCGAAGAGTAGCGACGCTCAAGGAGCAATAGATCGCCGTTTTGCATTGATTCCATGCCGACTAAGGCGCTATATTTTTCGTCTAGCGGAGAATACTCCCAAACTTTTTCGTCCAAATTGTGGAGCGTAAATTTCCCTTCCGAGGTCCCTTTTAGCGGTCGTTCCGGTCCCGCAATCAACCCATGCACACGATGATCTGATATCGCTTCGAGTTCCAGTTTGTTTTCCTTTGACGTGTTCTTCCCGGACAAAGCGCGTGGCAGATTAATTTGTTCCACGAACGTTCCGTCCGGCAAATATCGATCGATTCGCGCATGTTCACCGAACGATACCAACAATGAACTGTCGGCCAGTATCGAGTTCCTAGTGTTGTATCCAACCAGACCTTCCCCATCTCCAAATGTGGCATCTAGAGGGACCCCGGCTGCGTTTTGCAATGTAAATGCGTCGACATATTCGAGCCCGATCAGCGTTTCGGCGATAAACGTCGGTCGCAAGTGCACGATATGACCGTCATCAGACAATGCGTACA
>CAWLAW010000388.1:0-4066 GCA_963854885.1 Gammaproteobacteria bacterium
ATGGATGAGGTCGCAACACTTGCAACGCAAGTTATCAGCGAAGTCGACGCACTTGATGCATTACTCAACAACGCCGGCATCTACCCCGCACAACGAAAAATAACTGCGGACGGCTTTGAGTTAACAATGGCGGTAAACCACTTCGCGCCGTTTCTACTAACCAATCGACTCATTAAGCTGCTTAAGGCTGCGAATTCCGCGCGAATCGTCACCGTCAGTTCGACGACCCATAATGGCGCAAGCTTAAACGTCGACGACCTACTGCTCGAACACAAATGGGATAGCTACGCTGCTTATTCCGCATCAAAACTCGCAAATATCCTATTTACCCGGCAACTCGCGAGAAATTTAGACAAAACCCGAGTCACCGCGAATTCTCTCCATCCCGGAGTCGTCCGAACGAAATTGCTGCGCAAAGCGTTCAGCGGTGGCGGCACATCAGTTGAAGATGGTGCTCGGACTTCAGTGTATCTCGTAGGCGACAGGAGAGTAGCTGGGGTTAGCGGTAAGTATTTCGTTGATAGCCAGGAGCAACCGGCGTCAAAAAAAGCGCAGGATCTACGGCTGGCTCGGGCTCTGTGGGGCGAAACTACGGCACTACTTATCCAGCACCTTTGAATATTCTGTGCGGCCCGCGCTAATCTAAACCCGCGGCATCAACTAGATTTCCTTCGACGTCCAACGTCAATCCAGCAGCCGCTGCCATCTTCTTCATGGAATCCGGCCACCCAACTCGACCTGGATCGTTACCGCCAACCACTGCCAGCATCATCGCGTTTTCTTCACCGACATTGCGAAATCCCCGCATCACGTGGATCGGCACAGAAATGACGTCATGTGCTCCAAGGATCACTTCTTTACCCCCATCGGGGCCCCAAAAAATAGACCAAGTGCCAGTCAATGGCATGAACACTTCTTGGGTGAGGTGCGCGTGCAGCGCCGCGCCTTTGCCTGGTTCCGCGCGAATCATCGCCAAATGGAAATCCTGGGCTGCGATTGGCGGATTCATTTCCGGATCCTCCATGACACCGCCGCCGATGATGCTAAAAATTTCCCGCTCGTGACCCGGGATCCGCGTATCGATGAATGCTTTATCAGAACTCTTTTGATCGGTAAATCGCGCCACATGCGACTCCATTTCCGCTACCGAGTAATCTATGCTCGAAACATCTGCAACGTCTACCATTTGCCGAACTCCCGAAAATTCTTTATATACTTAAGATGGTATCGCAAAATGTCGTCCCGTTCATAGGTAGAATAGACCTGTCTATCCCCGCATTAAATTGTTTAGCCATGATAGTCGGGCGTAAACAACAGATGCGATATGCTTAACAGCACTGCAGTGAAGGTTTTGGATTCGAGCAATGAGTAACGCAATTCTGGATAACTTTAGTCGGCTCTTCGTCATATTTGCGCTGGTTTTTTCCGCCACGAGTTACGCGCAAGACGGGTCAACCGCGGGCACCGTGGCGGAAGTCGCCGAGCCACGGCCAATACCCGACAGCTTGAATTCGCCGCGCGCGACAATGCAGACTTTTTTGGAAGCCATGAAAGGCGCCGGCAGCGGGAATGATGATCAATTGGACGAGGCGATAGCCACGCTAAATCTAGCGGATATAAATCCATTAGTGCGGATCGAAAAGGGTCGAGATCTCGCGTGGATACTGCATGAGGTTATTAATCGAACTCGAATTCCAAAAATTGAACGGTTTTCGACACGAACCTCCGGGCGCCCTTTTGTGTTCCACACTTACGAGAACGGAAAAGTCGAGATCACCTTTACCGCCAATGAGGGTTGGCGGTTTAGTACCGATACCGTTGCCTCGTTGCCGATATTGTTGGATGAACTATCAGAGGCGAAGAACATTGCGCATGACAACGATGGAGGTGCTGTTGTGCGTTTGCCATTGCATCTTCGCTTGCGATCGATCATCCCGACGAACTGGAAACAAGAGAGCTTTATTCTAGAACGCTGGCAGTGGGCTGGAATGTTAATCGTCATACTCGCCGGGGTTATCTTAGATAAATTTGTTTCCCTGTTGCTGAGCATCACAGTCAAGGTTTGGCGGACACGATTCGCAACCGGCGCATTCCGAGATATCTCTGATCAGATCCTTAGACCACTTGGTTTAATGGCAATGGCGTTCGCCTGGTGGGCTGGCGTAAATACCTTAGGACTCCCCGCTCAAGCATTAGTCATTTTGCTTGTTTCAGTAAAATTTATCGCGTGCCTATCAACCGTCTGGGGGGCTTATCGGTTAGTTGACCTCCTCTCGGCGTTTCTTTTGGACGTCGCTGCAAAAACCTCCAGCAAACTCGACGACGCATTGGTTCCGCTCATTACAAAGACGATGAAGGTATTCGTCACGGTGATGGGGATAGTGTTTATTGCCGACAATTTGGATATCGATGTAACAAGCCTGTTGGCAGGTCTCGGTCTTGGCGGTCTCGCGTTTGCATTGGCAGCGAAAGACGTTGCGGGTAATTTGTTCGGGTCGATTACGGTGCTGCTAGACCAAACTTTTCATGTCGGCGATTGGGTAATCGTCGGGGATGTCGAAGGCTCAGTTGAGCACATCGGCTTTCGCAGCACACGTGTCCGAACGTTCTACAACTCACTGGTATCAGTGCCAAATTCGATATTTATTACTGCTACGGTCGACAATATGGGGAAACGCCAATATCGTCGCCTAAGCTGTAAGCTGTCGATAGCCTACGACACACCGCCGGAAAGAATTGAGGCTTTTTGTGAAGGCGTACGCGAACTGGTACGCCAACATCCGTATACAAGAAAAGACTATTTTCATGTTTATCTGAACGAATTTAGCGCAGCCGCGTTAGAGATCCTAGTTTATGTATTTTGGGAGACACCCGAATGGAGTACGGAATTGCGTGAGCGACATCGATTTTTACTTGATTGTTTACGCGTCGCCCAACGGTTGGGAGTCGAATATGCTTACCCGACCCAAACCTTGTATATGAAGCAGGCGGAAACCGCGCTGTTATCGCCAGAAGAAGGGATTTTCTCGCCCGGAATGAGTGAGGAAGATGCGCTGGCGCTCGGTCGTGCGCAAGCAAAATCCGTTGTTGCCGCTACCACCGGAATTGATGTGGTTCCGCCGCCGGTAGACGCAAACTAGAAAATTAGTTTCCGAACTGTTGGGCGGAAGTATTGAAGATATTGGTCGGTGACGCAACGCACGCCACCGACCAGCCGCCGCATGACAAATTACGCGGCGGGCGCCAACGCCTCAAGTGCGTCCCAACACGGACCCGGTTCGCCGTCTGAGCGAATCGGCTGAATGACAACTTGATCGGCACTATTGTCGAAATACTTTTGCAGCTTGGCCTGAATCTCGTCTGCCGTTCCCCAATAGACCATGGCGTCCATTAAGCGATCACTTCCACCGTCTTTAAGATCGTCTTCGCTAAAGCCCAGACGGAACCAATTCTTGTAGTAATTGGGTAAACCCATGTACGGTGTCAACGCAGCGCGCGCAGCAGCGCGTGCCGTAACCGGATCACTACATAGACAAACTTTCTGCTCGCATATTACTGCTGAGTCCTTCGACATGTTCCCACGAGAAATACTCGCTTGTTCTGGGGTGATGTTGTAGGGAAAGGATCCCATCGTACGTTCTGCGGAAAGTTTGGACATATTCGGGCCGAGCGCCGCGAGAACAACTTGCTTGCTTTCAGGTGTCGTGCCCAATCCCTGCCAAGCCTGATCCATGCCATCGAGATAGGCACGCATAGTCGCAACAGGTTTCGAATAGTCATGGCCGCGCAAATCTGAGACTATCGGTGCATGGGATACGCCAAGGCCTAGGACGAATCTGCCGCCATATAACGAATTTAGAGAATTATGTCCCATCGCGGCGGCCGTTGAATCGCGCGCGTAAATATTCGCAATGCCACTGCCAACTACTAAGTTTTTACTCTGGCTGAGCAAATAGCCTCCAACCGCGAATGCTTCATAGTTCATTGCTTCTGGATACCACAGCGTCGAGTATCCAAGACGTTCGACGCGTTGAGCCAGGTCCGTAAGCTGGACCGAATCTAGTAT
>CAWLAW010000389.1:0-4056 GCA_963854885.1 Gammaproteobacteria bacterium
TCAGAGGGCCAGCCCATGCGAACACTGATTGGAAAACTAAACCCATCGTAAATACGAAGATGAAACTGCCTAATACTGGATGATTAAGAATTCTGTCGAGATAGTCCGTGCCCCGAGTACTTTGTTTGCGACGCTGCTCAACGCGGCCGATAATTTCATTGATCCAGCTATAGCGATTGCGTGCCTCAAGTGTCGCTAAATTCCGGCCACTTCCAAGCTCGTGCCGAATCTTTTCCAATTGTGGTTCGATACCCGGATCGTTCTCTAAAAGGCGACGTTCCGCATGACCGCCTTTGTCGATCAAGGCTCTTTCTACGTCGAGCGGAGTGATTGATGCTCCGGGCTGGTCGAGTATTGAAGCCAAGGTTTGGGCGGCGTTACGAAGCGTCTGGTCGATTACAGGACGAGGTTCCGGGCTCTTGCCAAGCTCCTCGGCAACCGCGTCGCGTAATAGTTCAAGACCTTCGCCGCGAGAAGCGCACATGGGGATGACCGGAACCCCTAGCGAAGCAGACAACTGCTCCACGTCAATTTTCGTTCCTTGGCTGTTGGCTAAATCGATCATGTTTAGCGCGACAACGATTGGAAGATCAAGCTCCAAGACTTGCGATGCGAGAAACAAGTTGCGGCGCAAATTGTTCGCATCAACGACGACGATGACGGCTTGGGGTTCGCCGACATCTTTGATTCGCCCGAGCAATACGTCGATGGCGACCATTTCATCGGGAGATTGTGCGGCTAAGGAATAGGTACCAGGGAGATCGACGATAATCGCCGCTCGGCCACCGAGTTCAGTCTCACCATGCAAATGCTCGACGGTGACCCCAGGAAAGTTACCAACTTGCTGACGCATTCCGGTAAGTGCATTAAACAATGTACTTTTACCGGTATTTGGATTTCCCAGCGTGACAATAACGGGCGGTGCTTTGCTCGTCGTCATACTCATTCGACAAGTTCAATTAAAATTTTCTGTGCCTCGCTTCCACGTAGCGACAACGAATAGCCAAGGACCTTGACCTCGATTGGATCACCTGCCGGTGCGCGTCGAATGACATCGATTTTCTCGCCTTCAATAAAGCCGAGTTGCATCAAGCGGTGGGTGGTCGCGTCTTCTTGCGTAAAGCCGCACACGGTGCCGGACTCGCCCGGCTTTAGACTCGCCAACGAGCGCATCAGCGTCGCCAGAATTTAGACAATAGCGATTTCGGTTTTTGCTGAATGGTGTCTACCAGGATTGAATTCGCGTCGCTGCGCGTGATGGCCCAACGTGCGTCATCGATAGCGACGAGCAGGGGATCTCCTTGACGTAACACGGCGACTTCCACTCCGGGAACGAGTCCGCGTGCGGCGAACTTAGCATGGGTATTTGGATCGATCGCCACGACGTCAATTATCAGCGCACGGTCTCCATCGCCTAAGGCGCCGAGCGACATGCAAGAAAAATCAGGTTTGGCATTCATTACGAACGGTCGCGTCGATTCTAAATAAGTATGGTAATGCTAATGATAATGATTCTAAGTTACAGATGCAATCGTAACCTATTATATGCCTCCTGTTCGACAAATCAGAAGTTCCTACTTCGCTACTTAGTCACTGATCTCGGAACCTGTCGATAGTATGGGACGACTTCGAGGATCTGATTTTCGAGGTGCTGACGCTTTATTTCGCGCCAATATTCCGCAGTCAATAGGTCCCCGTGGACCTCGTGGAATAGTTCTTTTAGTTGCTTGTCCATAGACAGGAATTTTATAAACTCGGCTGGAAAAACATCATTTTCTCCTACGTAGAACCAGCTATCCGGGCGCATTTCGTCTTCATCGAATGACGCTTCCGGAACGTCGCGAAAATTGCAATCTGTGACCAGACACAACTCGTCGTAGTCATAAAATATGACACGACCATGTCTTGTAACGCCGAAGTTCTTCAGTAATAAGTCGCCGGGAAAAACATTCGTGAAAGCAAGATCCTTGATGGACTGGCCGTAGTCGAGTACTGCAAGTTCGACGTCTGAGCGCTCATTTTCTTCGATGTATAGATTAAGCGGGGTGATGCGTCGTTCCACATAAAGGTGATCAATTAGCAATTGTTGACCGTCAATATGCACGCTCTTCGCAGTAGAACTCAGTAATTCCTCGAGTAGTTCGTCGGAGAATTTTTCCAATGGAAATTCGATGTCACGGAATTCTTGAGTGTCGATTAAGCGTCCTGCGCGATCGTGTTTGAATACGAAACTGTATTTATTCTTTACCTCTTCGTGACTCACATTCTTCGGATATCCAAAGCTATCGCGGATTATCTTGAACACGAGATCGTAGCTGGGTAGTGTAAAAACGAGCATCACTAGACCTGGTGCGCCGCGCGCATGTATAAATTGATCTTTCGTTCGTTTTAAGTGCCTAGTTAATGTTCGATAGCGTTCAGTCTTTCCCTGCCGAACGCGGCCGAGAACTGTATATAACTCGTCTAACGGTTTATTCGGCAGGATTGATTTCATAAAGTAGACCGCGCCTTCGACGGGTTCTACGTCGACGAAAAAGTACGAACGCGTGAAACTGAACACGATTGTAACTTCCTCGGCGGTCATTAGTACGGCATCGACTTCAACGCCGTCTTCCGAATGCTTCAGCGCAATGATTAGCGGGGCTGATAAATTAGACCAAAATATTTGCCCGACAAGGTAGGCCCGAGAGGACTGATAAAAAATCGGCTGCATGAATTCGATTCGTAGAACTGCATCGATCGATAGACTATGTATCTCGGCGTACTTCGAAATTTCCGAGGTAATAAATTCAACGTCGATTGCTTTGTCTTTGTAAGTGACATCGAACGCGAAATCGTCGATGAACTGCGCGACTATTTTGTTAAGGATGGTCCAGTTCAAATAGCGATGGTGCTTCACCAAGTGACGATGGTGTTCCTCGCTGTCGAGTCGTAAAGTGACGAACTCAATTTCGGGATCAATACCGACGGTGTTAAAAAGTCGCCGGTTTATTGAATTGAAATAGGTTTTGGAGAATTCACCGTCGGGAATGTCGCTGACGCGTTCGCCGAAAAAGCGTTTTAGGTCTTTCCACAGCTCTCGATCCGCGCTTTGCGCGCCGAGGAGCCGATCGAGCGCAGCGACGTTGCGCTCGACGGACTTCGTATACAGTTCAATGCGTTCGCCGAGGTCGCGTTCGCCGCCGCTCCAATCGCGATTCTCAAATCGCGATTTTGCGCGTGCGGTTATGCGTCGAAAGTTATTGTTGTATTTGACGAAGGCCTGAAATATCGCATCCGCAGACCGACTAACGAGTTCGCGTTGTTGCATAGGAGATGCGTTACTAAATTACATTCTTTCGATCAATGCGTCCGCAAATTCGCTACATTTTACTTCGGTCGCGCCGTCCATCATTCGAGCAAAATCGTAGGTCACGATCTTATCCTTAATTGTTTTATCGACAGCAGCAATGACCAAATCTGCAGCTTCAGCCCATCCAAGATAACGGAGCATCATTTCGCCAGAAAGGAGCACCGATCCGGGGTTCACTTTATCTTGCCCGGCATACTTCGGCGCCGTGCCGTGCGTGGCTTCGAAGATTGCATGCCCGGTCAAGTAATTAATGTTGCCGCCCGGTGCTATTCCAATGCCACCGACTTGTGCGGCAAGTGCGTCAGATAGATAGTCGCCATTTAAATTCATTGTCGCGATGACGTCGAATTCATCAGGACGAGTTAGAACCTGCTGCAGGGTGATATCGGCAATCGCATCTTTAACCAAGATTTTACCGCTGTCGAGCGCCGCTTTCTGCTCTTCGTTTGCGGCTTTATCGCCTTTTTCAGCACGAGTGCGTTCCCATTGATCCCAGGTATAGGTGTGGTCTGGGAATTCTTTTTCCGCGACTTCGTAACCCCAATTTCTGAATGCACCTTCGGTGAATTTCATGATATTGCCCTTGTGAACCAAGGTCAGACTCTCTCGTCCGTTATCGATAGCGTATTGGATTGCGCCGCGAATCAGGCGTGCCGTACCATCTCTTGAAATCGGTTTGATACCAATGCCGGAGCTGCCGGGAA
>CAWLAW010000390.1:0-4055 GCA_963854885.1 Gammaproteobacteria bacterium
ACTTGCCCGATTGGCGGATTTTGCCGACTTTCATGATCGTCGTTGTAACCGTTTGTGCATGCGGTCGCGCCAGTAACTTATGAAACCAGGCTTTAACGTGTGGGAATTTGTCCCATTCCTCATCTGGCAGCACCGCGCCCGCATAATGGGAAACAAACTCATGAAACCCTTGTAAGTCGGCAAAGCTAATTTCGTCGCCACAGACGTATTCGGTCTTAGCCAGCCACCCTTCGAGGATGTTCATCGATTCGGCGAGCACGAATCGCCCTTTTTCGATTTCTTTTGAATAATCTTGTTTACCCCAGATGCATTCAGCAAAGTTTTTATAGAAGAACGCACCGGCGCCTCTACGTAACGTCGTCGAATGCCAGTGGAGATATTGTTGGATGTTCGCGCGTTGCTCTGCAGTGCCGCCAAACCAGTTAGGTGCGACATCAAATTTTTCATTCAGATAGTAAGCGATTGCCGCGCTCTCCCACACTTTAGTCTCACCATCGACCAAAATCGGTACTTGTCCGGTCGGATTGTACTCGTCCTTAAAGTCCTGCTTTTCATTAACGCCGGACATAATGTCGATAATCTCTTCTTCATACGGTATGTCCGCTTCAAGCATGAACTGTTGCACTGCTCGGCACGGCTGCGATGCCGGGTGATGTAGGTAGCGTACTGTTGATCCCATTGTTATCCCCTTGTGATCTGCAATCCCGTGATTAACTTGCGCACGAAATAGCTTGCGATTGTGTATTGATCGTTCTGCGATCGAATACGACGGCGTAACTGCGCGCTGACAACGTTAGTTCCGCCACTTTCCATCATTGTTGGGTCGAAACGCTCGCCAGCGAATTTTATGATCAGTCATCGACTTCGTGAATCCTAAGTATTCGAGAAACGAACGTGCATTCATTTCAGTGCCCGTGGTTAATCATCGGTTCAGCGTCTCGAAGCGGACCCATTGCAGTCGATATGGTGCGCTCGAGATTTATCCGCCCAGCACTCGTTCTCGATTGCATCCGCAGTCCTTGAAACACCGTAAAAACATATTCGCTTAAAGCGCTGGGATCGCAATCCGACTTTAGCAGGCCGTCCTTGCGAGCAGTTGAGAGGTACGTTTCAATCGCATCGCGAACTCGATCGATTCGCTTAACAACGTAATCAAATAATTCTGGTTCACTAAATTGCAACTCCATCATCGAGCTCGTTAGCAAGCAGCCCTGCGAGACGATGTCGCTCGCGGGTCTTACGAGGAAATGGCGTAACAGTCCAGCGACTTCTTCAGAGACCGGCGCTTTGCCTTTGAGCACCGCGACACCTTGCTCGCCCATTTCGTCCGCGTACCAATCCACTACCTTGCGGAACAAAGTCGCCTTATCTCCGTAAGTGTTGTAGATGCTCGGCTTCGTTAGCGAAACGTGTTCGCATATCTGATCCATAGCGGTCGCCGTATAACCATTGCGCCAAAACAACTGGCCTATCGCGCGCAGCGTTTCATGTTCGTCAAAAGATATGCTTCGAGGCAATGCGCCAATCCCTTCGTGCTAATTGATAATACGACTGGAAGTAAACAACATTATACTGGTGAGTACAAATAGAATCGTCGCCCGAAACACCCGCAACTAGCGAACATCTTCAGCTAATGCTCGTCCGCGGTCAAAAACGCATCGCGCGCTCGGCGTAGCGTGAGGGAATTTGACAAAATACCCAGCAGCGAACCATGCTTGGCCGACTCATATCAAACCTAACCAAGGGGTAACCAGCGAATGAAAGTTGGAGTTTCTAGTGTTCGACCGGATGCAAATTCGGATCCAGCAATTGTCGCAAAACATGCCGAAGGCTTAGGCTTTGCCTCCTATTGGGTGCCGGACCACGTCGTCATGCCGGTCGAGTATGCTGACGATTATCCGGGAGCCGCTCCCGGCGCGCCAGAACCGGATTATCTTTGGAGCATGCCCGATCCGCTGATCGCGTTAACTCGTGCTTCCTCCACAACGACAACCATCGAACTTGGTACGGCTGTATTACTAGTGCCAGAACGTCACCCTCTACACCTCGCGAAAGAAGTCGGTTCACTCGATTCCTACAGCAACGGGCGATTCCATTTCGGCATCGGCGCCGGCTGGTGTCGCGAAGAAAGCGAAATGCTCGGTGGCGATTTTGATCATCGCTGGACACAAGTCAAAGAAGCCATAGAAGTGATGAAAGGATGTTGGACGAACGATTCATACGAACATCACAGCAAGTACTACGACTTCGCACCCGTACGTTGCTTCCCACAGCCGGCGCAGAAACCCTACCCGCCCATCTACTTACCAAGCATTATGTTTGGCGGAAAGTGGGCCGAACGGGTCTTTCGTCGCATAGTGAAATGGGCAGACGGCTGGATTCCTGCAGTACAGAACCCGCAAATGGTCGCCGATGGAAAAAAACAACTAGACGATATCTGCGGCGAGCTTGGTAGAGATCCAAAAGAAATTCGAATTACCGTGCTCGGCGGAGACGGTCAGTATCGAAACACAGAGCAGTACACTGAGTTGGAAGAAGCTGGCGCAGAGCAACTTACAATTTGGCTGCAAGGTCAGACCACCGCCGAATTGCAGCGCGAGCTGGACGGGTTAGCGAAGGATGTCCTGAGTTAAGCGTGACATAGGCCGGACAGGTTCATCGGTCCGTCGTAGCAATAGACGCTGTCGGATCGACGAAGCGCAACCTCGTTAACTCAAATTTATTCGCATGAAAAAGTAGATCTGACGCCAGTTAATCTAGATATCCAGGCTTACGCGCAATGCGACAATCGAACGATGGTTCCCCTCAGTTGTGCTGGCCGAGGTGAACCAACCAGGCCAGAAAGGATCGGATCGGACTAGAATCAGATCCGATTTCGGCGAGCAAGAAAATACCTTCGGCATTACGCTTGCGGACTGATTACTCGACTTAGGCATCAAGGAGGTCCAATGAGCATTCAATCCGAAAAGTGTGCGGCGTTCCGGCAGCTTCATCAGCGCGACGGCGCGTTCATCATCCCCAACCCGTGGGATGTTGGATCCGCAAAGATGTTGCAAGGACTTGGATTCGAGGCGCTCGCAACAACGAGCGCGGCCTTTGCTCTGACGTTGGGTTGTGCGGACGGAGAGGTGACCCTGGAGCAAAAACTCGAGCACTGCCGAACGATAGCAAGTGCAACGTCGGTGCCGCTTAACGCAGATTTTGAAAACGGTTTTGCCGACGATCCAAAAACCGCTGCAGCTAACATACTCAGAGCCGTCGAAACCGGAATTGCGGGCTGCTCGATTGAGGATTTTAGCCGCGAATCGCAAACTTTATACGACTTCAACCTATCAGTGGAACGGGTTCAGGCCGCAGCGGAGGCCCTAGCTTCGTTGGGAATGGATTTTCAATTGACGGCGCGCGCCGAAAACCTGCTCCGCGGGGTTAACGATCTGGACGATACGATTAAACGATTACAGGCGTATTCCAAGGCGGGCGCAAATGTCTTGTATGCGCCTGGGATCAATTCGTTGGATCAGCTGCGGCAGGTAACCAACGAGATCGATAAGCCGTTAAATGTCCTTGTGCCATTTTTCCAAAGCGTCAGTGTTGAAGAATTCGCCGCAGCCGGCGCGACGCGCATCAGTCTCGGCAGCGCGCTAAATTCTGCTTGCCTTAGTCCGCTGATTGCAGCCGGCCGCGAAATGCTGCAAAACGGATCGTTCGAGTGGACCGCCGGTATGGCATCGCCAAAGGATGTGCAGGAACTGCTGGGGTAATGTAGAACCGGATGGATCCAGTACGAGCGCGTTTCGTGATACGAACGATTAAATAAGTAAACTACCCCTGCAGCGTGACACTACGCTTGAAACGCTTTCACGGCAGCTGCTGTATCAGCGTGCTCACAAAATTCTATGATTAACCCTTGGTTTAATCGAAAGACGTGAACAAACTGGAATTCAAAATCGTTGGACGTGGCCTTAACCATGCCCCGGTAGTCCCCCAAAACAACGACGGTGTTATCTTGGCCAAAGAATTCCTTCGGCTCGAACAACTTCACCACCTCGCATTTG
>CAWLAW010000391.1:0-4035 GCA_963854885.1 Gammaproteobacteria bacterium
TGGGCTTGGCGCCATCGAACTCAACCTCACCCACATAAGGTGCAATTAAATCTATCGACAAGACGTCAGTTTTAACGACCCCTAATGCTTGGCCGATGCCGTTCACGAATACGGTTGCGCTGGAATGCCAATCGGAAGCAGCGCCTGCGAATATCTTATGTGCGTAGGGATCGAACTCGATCCACACGAGTCGATCGCGCTGTCCAATTACCCAATCATTAATTTTAGCGGACGTCATTTTTCATCTTCCGGGCATTATGCCTTGCCGGTTAATTCGGCCAATTGGGCTTCCAGCGCGGCGATTTTCACATCTTTTGGATCAGGCATCATCACCGACACGATCGCATCCGCCGGGCACGTCTTGTCCGGACTGCCGAGGTATATGGTTTCGCGATCATTCCACGAACCGTAGAACGGCACATCGCTCGGTGGCTCGGCCGATTCCCACTGTGCAACAAATTCTTTGTAAGGTTTGCCCTTGGCTAAGCGCTCGGCGCGCACCGCATTGCGCGCTTTTTCAGTGGCCTCTAAATCTACCGCGCCGGTCTGTTCGTCGAGCACGACATGATAAATTCGTTGCACGGGACGCATGGAAATTAGCCCATCCAGATAGTCTTTAGCGACGAGCTCTGGATCGCGTTCCAGCACATCGCCGTAGCCGCCACCCGAACCTTGGGTAATCATGTAGAGTTCGCCCGGGTCCGCAAACTCCAATTGCAGGCCCATGTGATGAGACGAGTATTTTGCGCCGGGAAACGGTTGTTCATTCATGATTTCTTCAATCGTGAAGCGCAGCAACTCGCGGTTGTCTTCCATTGTTTCAAACACGTTCACGCCTTTCACCTTACACAAGGGATAACAGCCCGGCGCATAACCACCGAAAATTCCGTACGTTGTAGGAAATTTTGAGCCAATCGAGCAACACATATAGCCCCACATGGATGAGTCCTTCATCGTCGCGATTTGTTGGTAGCCGTGACCGCCTCGATATTTGCCAAAGCCTTCTGAGTCGCGCATTAATTTATGTGGAACGATTTTAATTAATGGCACTTCCTCTTCAATTAATTCCTGCTCGCCGATGTCGGCCATCGGCGCAAAGATAGGCGCCAAAGAATGCTCGCCATCTCGATTCCAACGCGCAGCACCGCCCATCCCGTTTAGATCCGCGCACACGTTCCCAACCAATTCACCGTATTGGTTTACGCCGCCGTACAAAAACGTCACGATCATGTTGTACCAGCCTGCAATGATATCCGTACTGCGCTCTCCAGCGCTGTAGAGGAACTTCGGTACACCAATCTGGATGGAGGTAAAACCGGGAAAGAAAGTCATCATGCTTTGTGCGTTAGGCGCTTCTGGCGAACAATTTAACGCCGAGCGCTCGTCGGTAAGAACCGTCATCGGCGCAAATACCGCTTGGTTTCTTGGCAAGTCGGGCCACACGAAACTTAAGAATTCTTGCGCAAGCATGCCCTTTAACGACGCAAGAACGGTGTTGTTCGCTCGGTTGAGAAACTCCGGTGACGATCCACGAAAATCGATGATGAGTTCGTCATCTTTCTTGTGTAACTCGCAACGCACTCGAATCAGGCAGTTTTCGCGCAACGTTCCATCGGCGAATACATTCGTTCGAACCTTACCATCCGGCCACGAAAGCAACTTGCGCCGCACCTCTGCTTCAGTGTCCGTTAGCGTCTTGCGTAACGTAGCAATCACTGCATCGACCCCAAACTCTTCGATCGCTTCCTCGACCCGGGCCTTCATGCGTATGGCGGCGAAGAGTTTTGCTTTCATCCCTTCGAGTTGTAACTTCGGCTCGCGCACGGAATTTTGCAAGAACGTCATAATGTCGCGGCGAAATTCAAAATGTTCGCCAACCAATAGCGGCGACATTTTCAACCCTTCATCGAACGGTGATTCAGCAGCCGATGGCATGCCGCCAGGTTCAGTCGCGCCGTTCTCACCTTCGTGAACGATCGCACCAGTAAAGCAAACAAACTGATCGCCGTGAAAAACCGGGATAACGAGGCTTTGGTCGGTGTTGTGGATATTGCCGTAGCGCGCATCGTTGTGCATAAAGATGTCGCCATCTTTAAGGCCGACTGTCGGGTCATCTTTCCAATACTTGAGAATAAACTTAACCGGATGCTGCGTGAGCACAGAGAAAATTAATACCCCGCCCATACTCGCCATCGCCAAATCGCCATTCATCGTCCAGAGACCTGAAATGAGATCGCCCCACTTCGCCCCGGGCGCCGCGCCCATTTGTTCGACCATGTCGAACGACTCATTACATGCCGTCTGCAATTTATGGCGCACCAGATTTATGTCGTCGGCGTCGGTGAAATTATCCAGCGCTTCTTGCTCGCGTTGCGTCGTCGGCACGACCGCGTGATTTTCCATAATCTCGCGATCAGGCCCTAGGAAAAGGACATTATCTTCGAGAAATTTTTCAATGACTGACTTTTCTTGGTCACCGCCCATGGCCGTTACCTCTTTAATTTGCGGAAAATCATTTCGCGCGTACTGTAAGTAATTCCAACGATTCGCTCGGTGAAATATTAATTATCGTCTTTGACCATCATTGCCGAATCCATGCTGCCCATGGTCAACGTCCAACCCGGCTCGACTAAGTAGGTCGTGCGCGGCGTCTCAATTAGCGCCGGTCCTGTGACTGACATGCCTTCTTCTACCGCATGATGATCAAATACTGGGGTCAGCATTGGCGCGTCAAGATCCGGGAAGGAGCACTCGCGTTCTGTTCGAGGCGTGGGTTTCGCATCGATTTCTTTTGTCGATCGAACGAGCTCTAAACGTTCGTGCTCGACATAGGCCACGACGCGAATAACATTGATGCGCACCCCAGCCTCGGGCGCTTGAGAACCTTCACCAAATCGTTGCGCGTAATTTTCGCTAAACCGATCCAGGAGAGTAATAATATCGTTCGCACTCGTGACGCGATTTATTGGACTGACAATGCCAATTTGCGCCAGCTGATTGCCGTAACGCATGTCCAGTTCGACCCTCGTCTTAACCACGCTCAGGTCGACGCCTTGGCGCATTAAATCCTCTTTACCGCGCTGCTCCAATTCTTCAATGGTTTCATTGATAACCGTGTAGTCATCGAGGACATGGCGCTTCGTCGCGTCATAAAGCATCAGGTACAAGGACTTTTCATGGATATGTAGTTGATCCATGTTGCCCGCGCCGAGCGCCGAAAAAACCGAACTAAATGGCGGGATCAAGATTCGCGAAATGCCGATCGCCGAGGCGTAACCACAGGCGTGAATAGGTCCACCACCGCCGTAGCTAAGGATCACAAAATGCTTCGGGTTGTAACCTTTAACTGCGACCTCTTTAAAAATGGCGCTCGCCATGTTCGCGTCAACTTTGCGTTTTATTGCTTTCGCCGCATCGATCATTGATAGGCCAGTAGGTTTAGCAATGTGTTCTTCGATGGCGCGCTCCGCGCGGCGCCTACTCACTTTAATCGTGCCACCGGCGTAATTGTCCGGATCGAGATACCCGAGCACGAGATTGGCATCAGTCGTGGTCGGCAATTTCCCGCCCCGCCCGTAACACGCCGGTCCCGGATCGGAGCCCGCACTTTCAGGGCCGACTTCCACCGCTTCCCAAAGTCGGTCGTAGCGCGCAATGGATCCGCCGCCGGCGCCAAGCGTGTGCAAGTACGTCATTGGCGTACTGACCAACCAGCGGTCGATGACCGGATTGAAGTCGTAGAATTTCACCCCATCGGCGGTTACCAGGCCGATGTCGAAGCTCGTGCCGCCCATGTCTGTCGCGATCACGTTGGGTTCATTGAATTGCTTGGACAGATAATCTGTCGCTTCCAGGCCGGCAATCGGGCCCGAGTGAATCGTCTGCAAGGCGTGCGTCGAGTTCATTTGCGCCATGCCAGATGTATTGTGCACGAGTAGCATTGGACGTCCGTAGCCATTTTGTCGAAGAACGACCTCTAGCGACGACATGCCGTGGTACATCTGATCATGAAGATAAGCGTCGAGTACCGCAGAC
>CAWLAW010000392.1:0-4026 GCA_963854885.1 Gammaproteobacteria bacterium
CGCCGGAGAAGTTCTTTGGCGGCAAGTTAGTTCCAGTTCCTGCGCAATTCGGAAAAATAACCGTCGATAGCATAATCTCATGCATTGGTGAAAACCGTGGGGTCCACCACGCCAAGCCAAAAGTCATCTCCCTTACACAACCCACGGAATGGGGCACGCTTTACCGCTTGAGCGAAATGCAAGAAATAGCAGCGTTTGCCCACGCCAACGACATGCTCTTGCACGTCGATGGCGCTCGGTTATCCAATGCCGCCGCGGCATTAGGCTGCTCGCTAGCGGCGACGTCGAGTGATGTTGGGGTCGATATATTAAGTTTTGGCGGCACGAAAAACGGCCTAATGGGCGGCGAAGCCATCGTTTTTATAAATCCAGTATGTGCGCGTGACGCAGGGTTTATTCGTAAACAAGCAACGCAACTGGCCTCCAAAATGCGCTTCATCTCCGTTCAATTCGAGGCGTTCTTAACGAACGACCTCTGGCGAAGGAACGCTGAGCATGCAAATAGTATGGCCGCGCGCCTTGCCGATCACCTCGCTTCGGTGCCCGGCGTTAGCTTTACTTCTCCGGTTGAGGTCAACGCGTTATTCCCGACTTTGGAGCGACGTTACATCGCACCCCTTGAGCAGAAAAGTCTGTTTTATATGTGGGATGCCAACGCATCAATTGCTCGATGGATGACCTCCTACAACACAACATCTGATGACGTTGACGCATTCGCGAATGTAATCAAAGACGTTGCCAAACGAGCATAAAGCGAACGGCCACGCTCGAGGCATTGCAAGAATTATTGATTTGCTAACGAATCCACTGGCGATAAACATTCTCCATCGCCAAGCCGCGTGAATCGTGCTCCGGATAAAGCGGCGCCGTGCATAACTCATCATTCGGGACCGCCGCAGTAACGAACGCGGCAAGCGCATCCACAACGTCATCGCGGCTGAGTTCAGCGCGTCGGTACTGTCTCATTGCCTGATCGATGACACGCTTGGCTTGAGGGCAGTGCACTTTTAGCAATTTGAGACGTTCCTGGAATCCTTGTTCGGTCTTTTTCGAATACGTCATCGCGCGTCCCTCGGCAAGCGCCCAGAAGCACAGTTCCGGGTGAATTTCGCGGAATCGGGACTGGGTTAATTGATCATCGGCCAATAATTCGTCTAATTCGAGAATTTTTCCCATAATGCCGAATGCCTGCTTGCTAATACCTTTGCCACATAATTGCCTGCTCTGCGCAAGTGCACTGGGATAATCGCTGCACTGCAGTACCGCCCGGATTGGAATTGAGAAAACACTGGACGATCGAGGACGTCCAAGCAATTTTCGCGCTGCGCTGTCGCAACCCCGTGGAGTGGCACAAGTATCGCGTAGCCCGATAGGGCAGTCGATGAAGAGCGTGGCGTCGGCTGGACAATTTTCGACCAGCTCGGTCAAAGTTTCTACGACACCGAATGTGAACTTTGACGGTTCTTGAAATACGTAAAACCAACCGGCGCGGCAACCATCCACACCTACTTTAGCAACCATGGATCCAACCTCAGATGCCGCTCGGCGGGCTCTGGTTTGCTTATCTAAATTCGGCTAATCGGCGATCGGTGTCCGAAAATGAATAGTCGGTGGCCGCTTCGTAAACTAAGCCTTCGATGAGCCCACTATTCTCCGCCACTGCGTATAAGTCCTTGTACGCTGCGATTGATTCAGCGCTATTGGGTCGAATTTCTTCGAGTAGTCCCGTTAGCGCCGCATCCAATTCATCAACTGGCGCCACGCGGTTAGCCAAGCCTATCTCGAATGCATCACGACCAGTCAAGGTTCGTGCCGTTAAGGACAATTCTCGCGCTTTGGCAAGGCCGATTCTGCGCGGCAAGCGTTGCGTCATTCCCCAGGTAGGGCGCAATCCCCATTTCGCATGGGTGTCACCGATCTTCGCTTTGTCCGCAACGATGATCAAATCGCATGCCAAAGCCAATTCCAGAGCACCCGTGAAGCAAAAACCATTGACCTTTGCTATTACCGGAAAGGGAAGTTGCTCGATGGTTTCTATTAGCTGTCGCGCGGGCAAATCCAGAAAATCGCCAACTTTCCCATTTTCAAGTTTTCGGTCGCCAAGCGCTTTGAGATCGACTCCGGCGCTGAATGCGCGTCCGGCGCCAGTTAAAACGGCAAACCGAAGTCCGGAATTTTGCGCTAGCGATGCAAATGCGCGATTCAGCTCGTCAAGCATTAGGGGCGTAATCGCGTTCAACGCATCCGGGCGATTCATTGTTACTGTCGCAAGGTCGTCGACGATGGTTAATTGAATTTCTTTAAACTCTAGGTTCACGATGTTCAGACTCCTTATCTTCGGCTCATTGCGCGATTATCGTCGTGCGCTCGAATTCGAGATTATTACACGACCTGCGTTCAACCCGTGTACTATCGATTGGCCTCAAATTATCAAGGAAAAAGCCATGCGGCAACTAGCATTTCTTCTATCGGCGATAGCCTGCGTGGCGCTGTCAATACCGGCGGCAAGCGCACCGAAATCAGTTGCGATACAAACCACCGAAGTGGCGAACGGATTGCATATGTTAGTTGGCAGTGGCGGCAATGTAGCCGTATCGAGCGGCCCGGATGGCGTCTTGGTGATCGATGATCAATACGCATACCAATACGAAGGTATTGCGCAAGCGATATCGGAAATTTCCCCAACGAAGACGAAATTTCTGATTAATACGCATTGGCATAGCGACCACGCGGGAAGTAATGAGCAAATGGCGAAGTCCGGTGCCGTGATTGTGGCTCACGAAAACGTGCGCCTACGACTAAGTACCGATCAAGTGATCGAATTTTTCAAAGCCGAACGCCCCGCGTCACCCCGCGCCGCGTTGCCGATCATTACGTTCACAGATGACATAACTTTTCATTTCAATGATGACGTAGTCCACGTTATTCACGTTAGCCATGCCCATACCGACGGCGACGCGATTGTGCATTTCCAGAACGCCAACGTTATTCATACAGGCGACACATTTTTTCGCGGCCGCTATCCGTTCATCGATTCCGGTAGTGGCGGATCTGTCTCCGGTATGATCGCGGCAGCGAACCAAACACTCACGTTATGCAACGACGAAACAAAGATTATCCCGGGTCATGGCCCGATGGCAGATAAACAGGGGCTCATTGAATATCGTGATATGTTGAAAGCTGTACGTCAGACCGTCTCCGATCTAATCGTCGCAGGAAATTCCGCAGCGCAAATCGTCCTCGCCAAACCGACAGCGCAGTTTGACGGAAAATGGGGAGACGGGTTTCTAAAACCGGACACCTTCGTAAAAATGATCACTGACAGTATAAAACGCGCGACTTTGAATTAAACGATGAGGTCTCAACGTCAACAAATAGGGCCATTCCTTCGATTGTAATGACGAGTCCCCGCGGCCCAGATCGCAGCGTCGTTATGCCCAAGCGAGACACCGATTTCACAGCCCCCGGTGTGATTGTTCTGCTTTCGTTAATATTTGGCATGGCGGCGCTCGGTACGGATATGTATCTACCGGCATTTCCCGCTATTCGCGTGGAATTCGGCGCCAGCGCGCAGGCGGTGCAACTTAGCTTGTCGTTCTTTTTATACGGCAATGCGATCGGACATTTACTTTTCGGACCGTTGTCGGACCGATTCGGACGTAAACCGCTATTACTCGTGGGGTTAGCGAGTTTTGCGCTGGCGAGTTTTGCGTGCGTGTTAGCAGCTGACATAACAGAGCTATTGGCGAGCCGTTTCATTCAGGGCGCAGCGTCGGCTAGTGGACCTGTTTTAGTTCGTGCACTGATTAACGATAAGATTGAGCGCGAACAAGCCGCACAAATGCTAGCGTTGCTTACTGGCTTGATGGCAATTACTTCAATGTTA
Source organism: Gammaproteobacteria bacterium (assembly GCA_963854885.1). Taxonomy (GTDB): domain Bacteria; phylum Pseudomonadota; class Gammaproteobacteria; genus UBA11873. The sequence goes on from CAWLAW010000392.1 coordinate 3,887, forward strand.
ACGCCAATTATTGGCGGCTGGCTTGTTCAGCATCTACGCTGGCAATTTATTTTTTACGTAATTGGCGGCATTGGCATATGCCTGTTGTTGGTGAGCGCCGCAACGCTAAAGGAAAGTTTAGCAAAAGAGCATCGGCTCGA
>CAWLAW010000393.1:0-4021 GCA_963854885.1 Gammaproteobacteria bacterium
CATACGCATGAGCTGCTCTCGGTAACGCACGCACTCGCCAAATATTTGGCTACCGTGAAAACGCAGATCGGTTGAATCGCAAATATTCGCCGGCCAGCCGTACAACTCGCGCGCCATGGTTAACGCCATATCGTGATCGACCCAAATGTAGTTGATGTACCAACCACTCCATTCCTTATAACGAACGCGGATTGCGGTGAGTGCTTCGTGATAAATATCAATCGTATGACTCGGTTGCCCCATGTCGCCGATCCACGCCAAGACGTGACCTTGGGGATCGACTTGCAACGGTTCAGGCACTTCCCAAGCGAGTGCTTTGGGATCGGCTGTGAAGATCATATACAAAATCTGGCTTTGGGCAGTTGCGGCGAACGGTGGCGCTGAGAACGTCGGGGCGGCCAACGGCATCGAGTAGCCTTCTTCATTAGATTTCATGATCGCGATCCTCCTAGTGAAATAATTTCGTTGCGAGCTATACACGCAGTGTAGCGCAACGCATGGCGATCGCGCTCAAGGTCGCTTGCATCTCTCATGCAAACAGCGGACTCTCGATATCCCTAGAAACGCAAAATCGCTGGAAAGGTTTTTCTTATGTTGAGGACATTCTTAACTGCCACGGTTGGCATATTTGCTATCGGCAGCCTTTGTTTGGCAGACGAAATTTCTAATGCCGAATACACGACGTCGAAGGACTATGCGGTCGTGGGTGGGACCATAGTCGGGGTCGGCCGCGCGACGTTAATTGTTAGAAATGGATTTATCGATCAAATCACGACGGCCACGATAGATGACGACTTGCCAACTGTCGAGGCGAGCGAGCGCTTCATCCTCGCGGCGTTCATCGATAGTCACGTCCATCTAGCCTACGCATTTAGTGCGCAAAAACTTGCTGAAGGGGGCATTGCCGCGGCGGTAGATTTGGCTGCGCCGGTATCTTTTTTAAAAAACGATTTCAAACCGATGAAAGTCATTCTCGCTGGCCCGATGATCACCGCGCTCGGTGGGTATCCAACAAAGAGCTGGGGTAGCGACGGTTACGGTTTAGAGATTAGCGGCGTTGCGGCGGCGCGCGACGCCGTCGAAACGTTGTTCCGAGCGGGCGCACGCGTGATCAAAATGCCGATCGGCGACGCTACTGGTGCTGGCGCGCTAACAATGGCCAAAAATCCGGCCATGCTCAGTGATGAGGAAATGAAAGCAGTGGTGGATCAAGCGCATTCCTACGATATGCGGGTTGCCACACATGCTTTGAACAACCGAGACGTACTGCGTGCGGCGAACGCCGGGGTAGATGTGCTCGCGCACACACCAACGGAGCGATTGACCAATGCGGCGATCGCTGCGTGGTCCACGCGCGCGGTAATTTCGACCTTAGCGGCGTTCCCCAAGCTTTCCATGCCCGTGGAGAATGTTCGCCGCTTGCGCGAGGCTGGGGCAACGGTGCTATACGGAACGGATATGGGTTACACGACGTTCCCTGGGATTAATCCATTGGAATTAGAGTTACTGGCAAAGGCGGGTCTTGATAATCAAGCGATCATCGCCGCCGGGACCACTGTGCCTGCGGCTTATTGGGGGTTTGGCGATGGTCTTGGTACATTATCTGGTGGTGGGAAAGCGAATTTTTTGATCCTCGATGCGGATCCCGAAGTCGATCCGTCAACCTTGTCACGCCCGTTAGCCGTTTATCTCAACGGGCGGCGGATCGAACCGGCGCGTTAGAGTCACAGAAAAACCAAGCAAAAAAAACGCGGTACCGCATCGGCCCGCGTTTCTTCGACAATTAAAATGTTTAACTAACCGAGCGTATTCGCCGCAGATGGAAATTGATTAATTCCGAATTGCTCGCGAAAATCCATACTTGGTTTTAGTACCATCTCTTCAACATTAATGCCGATGGCGTTCGCCGCACGGTCGACCATGCTAAACACGGCAGCCGTGATCGAAGCCGCAATGACCGCGTCGGGATTCATCGCCGCGTTTAATGCCTTTCTACTTGTGTTTAGCGCCTCCACATCGGAGCCGATCAGGGCATTCGCAAAGGCGATCAATTCGCGTCCTTGCGGTGCGCCGGTGTCTTGATCGAGATTGAAAACGCCTGCTAAGTTCACTTCTTGTTTCAATACTTTGCCACTCTCACGGAGGACATGGGTGTGCCAAGTAGTTCAGTAGAAGCACTCATTAAGTGCCGACACTCTCGCGGCGACTAGCTCGAGTTGCGGTCTCGTCAGCGCATCGTGTGAGCTGTAAGACAAGTCCATCATCCTATCCATGGTGAAATATTCTTCATTGAGCACTCCAATCAAGCGCTGCGCCTCACTCGGCACTAAGCTTAATGAGCGCAGAATGTTCGGCGCAGGATGTTTGCCGTATAGCGATCGAGCCAACTCACCACCTTCCGGTAGATTGGGTAGGCTCGCGGTAAAGAAACCTTCTTTTGTTGCCGCTGCCGGTCGCTCCTGAGACGGTTCCTTGTCTTCGACGGGATCGATAAGTTTTCTAGCCGGGAGGCCGACCCCACGGGCAAAAACGTCGAGATGCGCAAGGCGCGAGACCAATCCGACGATCTCCACGTATGCGCCTTCCGTTACGCCTTCGGATTGCGCTTGATCGCAGAATTCCTGATCGATTCCTATGCCGCCTAAGGCGACAGAACGTGCCAGACGGATGGCAGCATCAGGTAGGGCTGCGGAACTGGTGAGCGCGTCATCGCCAACAGATTCTTGAATCCCCGCTTCGCATCTCGCCTGACGGGCGTGTGCCGCTATTGCAGTTCTTTGTTGCGCCGTGCCCCAGGTGCCCGGCCTTGTGAAAGATAATAGTTCATCTTCATGCAGCGCCTGCGTTGCTGGCGCTATGGGGTATTCGGCATCGGAATACAGGCTCATTCAGTTTTCTCCCGAGCATTCAAGTTTTAAGACGTCGTTGCTGTTGGATAGCGCGGGTCCAATGGATTGCGCTGTCACTGGACACTAGCAAAGACTGTCGCCGCGGTCGACTCTTACCTTATCCCTATACATTTCGATTCGGTCCTTTTCGCGTGCGCATGAGAAAGTCGGAAATCAGCCGAAACGCATCGCAGTCGCCGGCTGCAGAAAGCGCCCATTGCTCGAAACAGCGTTCGTACCTTGAGGCAATTCAACAATTCGAATAGCCTTTGATGGCCTGTTAACTCCGTGATTCGGCGTCGATGGGCTCGCTATGCGTCATCCGTTCGATACTAAAACCAAATCTCAAGGAAGCCGCTAATGAAATTCGGACTGTATTACCTCCCGGCGTTTGACCAAAGCGTGCACATCGATGCGACGACGTTATATGAGCAAATCATTGAACAAGTTGTACTTGGAGAAGCGCTCGGATTCGACGCAGCTTGGATATCGGAACACCATTTTAGTGATTACGGCGGCGATATCCCTAACCCGGCGCTGTTTATGATGGCGCTTGCTCAACACACAAAGCGGATCCGCATTGGTTCGGCTGGTGTTGCACTACCGATCAACCGCCCTCTCAATACGGCAGAGCAACTCGCAATGGTCGACGTTGCGTCGCGAGGTCGAGTGGACATAGGTGTCGTCCGTGCGTTTTTGAATTTCGAATACGAAGCGCTCAATGTTGACATGGCAGAAAGTCGCGAGCGGTTTAATGAAAGTATCGAAATTATTCTCGGGACCTGGGCAAACGAAAAATTTTCGTTTGCGGGAAAGTTTAACCAATTCGACAACGTCGAATTAAGACCACGACCGATTCAACGCAAGCCACGGATCCTGGTTGGCTCGATCATGACTCCCGAAAGTGTGCAAAACGCCGGTCGGCGCGGCTTCGATCTGATGGTGATACCGTACGCCATCCCGTTTGATAAAACTAAAGAGATGATCGCCATGTATCGCGACGCGTTAGACGAAGGCGGGCACTCGCAGGCTGATCACAATGTGATGGCGCCAATGCATTGTTATATTCACGAAGATGTCGAGGTTGCAAAGGCGACCGTTCGCGATCCGATTGTTCGCTATATCGGATATGT
>CAWLAW010000394.1:0-4019 GCA_963854885.1 Gammaproteobacteria bacterium
TTGGTGGAATAATTCCACACAGACCGACGCCTCAATAAATGACTTCGCCAAGTGGCTCAGGTTTATTACCCGTTGCTCGGCGTCGAGTCCGTGCTTGCCAAGGAAGGAAAGGATATCGTCCATGCGCGGCATCATCGCGTCATAAAACATCTGAATTTCTGCAAAATCACTAGTTACGCGTGCATGATTGCGTGCCGGCTCGTCTGCGTGTCCCCACGCTTTCGTCCAGGACGTCAGGTCGCTAAATTCTTGCGGCAGTTCTCGAGTTGTCACGGCTTACGCTCCCGCGTTGCGCAAATCACGCTCGACAACATGATTCAAATGTCGACAAGCGATCTCTTGATCCGAAAATGTTAGATGCGTGATCGCCCCGGACTCGAGACCCAGTTGGGTTCGTTCCAATGTCGAACTATCTTCAAGCAACGCATCACGGAACAACACTTTCGAATATTCTTGCGCGACGTCGATCGCCAGGTTCACCGGCGCCATCATGTGTAAGTTCACTTCCCAATACGTTTCGTTAACGCTGACTGGCCAGAAATTGTAGGAGAAATACCAACCATTGGCGGGGTCAATAAAAAAATTCGGATAAAACACATTGATGTCGAAAGCCCACTCATCCATCCCGGTTGGGTTCAATCCGGGCATTAGCGAACCAGCATTATCCATGTCTCGAGTTAGCGCCGAAGATAATTTCAAAACCATTGCTTCAGTCGGTTTTGGATTGCGACTCATTGCCGTGGGGGTCGACAAAGCGCGGTGCTTTTCGAACAAGCGTGCGCCACCTAAGGTGCACGAACTAGTATCCCCGGCGACATACACATCAGGAAAAGAATTTCGATGGACTATCGGCACGTGATAACCTTCTTGAAACGCATCGATAAACACTTTCCAGTTGCATTTAACGTTTGTTCGCCACGCGCCGACCCTGCGCATCTGCTCGAATGGGTAGTCTTTTAGCAGCTCGCCGAGTTCGCCGAGGTATTGAACGAGTCCCTGATCGGGTTGCGCTTGTGGGTGGAAAAAGATAAAACCGTTCCACACTTCGCATTGAAGTTGTTTCAATCGCAATGAATCGCGATCGAGGTCATAGAATTCTTCAGCGTCGGGCACGTTCACCAGTTTGCCTTCTGCGTCGTATACCCAACCATGGAAACCGCACGAAAAGAACTTACTGCAACCCTTAGATTCGCTCACAAGCTGGTTGCCCCGATGTTGGCACACATTGTGAAACGCGCGCATCGTGCCGTCCTGACCGTGCACGATGAGTAAGCTGGTGTGTAATACAGCGATATCTTTAACGACGTAATCGCCGGGGTTCGGCACGTCATCTAAGCGACAAACATTCAACCAATGGTGTTTGAATATCGCTTCGCGCTCTTTTTCGAAATATTCTGCTGATATATAAGGTTCGACCGGAATCGGACCACGGCTTAGTTCCGGATAGGCGTCGGCGATTCGGATAGGTTCTGCTTTATTCATTGTTCGATCCTCTGCGGCAAGACAGTCTGTTGAATCGGGGCTGCGGTTAGTATGCGTCAATCAGTCGAGTTGTTGCCAGACGTTGTTCGTGTGCTCGTCGTATCCGACTATTTGACTACAAATTTAACGTCCTTTCCTTTGCCCGGTTAAAAGGAGCATTAATCACCCGGGCGAACCCTAAAAACGCGTCGAGCCGCCGGATTATCGGAAGGTATCGGCGAATTTGCTATCCATAGGTCACCATTGTCGGAATCGATGGCAATGATTCGCATGATCAAATCGGGTATCGCCAGCGGGTATTCGACGAACGTATCGTCATCGATGTTGTAGCGCAGCAAACTGTCGTTGTTCGCTGTACCCATCCATAACGCGTTGCGCCGTTCATCCCAATTTACAGCATATAAGGCGCTACTTCGATCGGGCAGATCGATTCTTCCGAGGTTCTTCAAATTACGCGCGTCGTACTTCAATACCTGACCCGCCCCAAGCAGACCGACGTACAGAATATCGTCGTCGCCGACGACGAGTCGATGTCCGCCGTCGCCGTGTGGCAGAACAACCTCGTGGTCGACGGTGCGGGTTGTTGTATTAAAGCGCCCCAAGTTGCCGAAATACTGGGCGTACCAAAAATGTCCATCGGACGTCATCGCACCACCATAAACCGCGACATGGCCGGGACTTTCTCCAGCGGGCAAAGGCAAATCGTAGACCGGGGTCACATCGCCAGTATCCCGATGAAAGCCAATGACTTGATTGTGACTAATCACCGTCAACCAAGCGTAGCCCTGGCTGTCGAATGCCATTTTGTAGCCGCGGCCGGGACTCAAATCATGCGCCATCAGACCTTTCGGAAACCCATCGTAGACGCGCCACTCGGATGATGTCGGATCAAAGCGCGCCGCCATTTGCCCATCCGTGCCAAGAAAGCTCAGCCACAAAACACCGGCCGCGTCCGCTACCAATGTATGCGGCGCAGGCGCGCCGACTACCGGCACGTCGTGCCAACGGTAGGTGCCGCTGCTTGGGTCGAGCGAACCGATTCGGTTGCGCTCGATGTCGTCGACCCACACTTCCCCGCGCGCGATAGCTGTCTCGCGAACAAAAGACTGCTCGGGCCACGCGTACTCGCGTATTTCCGTATTGGCATTTACCCCAAGCGGCGCACTAAACGCTGAAATTTTATCTCTCGGATAATCTTCGAAACCGGCCGGCGCGTGATCGGCTAGCCACTCAGATATAACGTCTTCGTCGGCTTGTGAGAACAAACTAAATTTTGGGTTAGCCAATACTTCGATCGGGAATGGGATGGCGTGTTCGGCTTGCAGCGCACCGTATACGCCGACCGTCCGCATTAGCTGAATTTTGGATCGCCAGAAGTCAACGCGCTCAGCCCGCGGTTGCTTATGTAACTCAGCAGAAACATTTTTCACGCGCGCGGCGAATGTATGATGGCATTGGCTGCACATCACCACAGTACGGCGTCGGGCAGCGGAATCCGGTGCGAGATTTAACCACGCAGAACTCGACATTTGCTGGCTGACATTTTCAATCGATGCGAGAGTAAAGTTGACGGTAATAATCGCAGCGCTCGGATCCGGGCGCCGCTTCGTCAAGGAGCGCGCTTGGGGGGATGTTTGCTCGTAACCGCGTCGATACGCCGCCAAATAAATCGAATTCGCTGCAACTCCGGCGCCCAGATCGCTAACCCTGTAACGGCCGTCGTGACCGGCGAAGACTTTAAGCGCGGCGAATGCGGCGCTTGCGCTTTCTACCGTAATCATCGCGCCGTATATCGGCTTGCCGTTGGTATCTGTTACCTTCCCATGGAGTTGCAGTGCCGCGAGCGGGTGAGCTAGAACGCCAAGCGAAACAACTAATAGTGCCTGATGAATTCTCATGCTGGTTCCCACCTTGCAATTACGCTCAGTCGTTGCGGCTTTCTTCATCGACTTCGTTTTTAATAAAACTCAAATCTGGCTTGTCGTTGTTTTCATCCCCCCATTCATCGACACGTTCTGGGGTAAACCAACTAAGCAAGGTGCAGACATCGGTTAGGCAAACCCCAGTATGTGGCATGTAGGGAGGAATGATCAGAATCTGATCTTCACCAAAGGTGTATTTTTTCCCCTCAATACTCATTTCAATACGACCTTCTGTGAGCATCGCAACTTCTTCGCCGTGGGTGTTAATCTTGCCGGGAAAATGTCCCTTCTCATTTCGCATCATGCGAAAAACGCCGACGCTGATATCCTCGCCGTGCCAAAATTTAAAAGACAATTGGCCATCAATTATCGGCTTTAACTCTTGGTTGACCGTATTGAGATTGAAAAGCTTTCGCACCCCATCTTTCGCATTTGCAGACAGCGGCGCGAAGCAAAATGAAATCACGAGTACGACCGCGGCAAAAATCTTCATTGCGCCTGCTCGGCTCTCTGACCGGGGTAGTAACTCTTGAGTCCTTCAGCTGGATAGTCGGTGCGTGGCGGCGTAACAATGCCTAGGATCTTGTTTTCCCGGTCACCAAATGTGCCGGTGTG
>CAWLAW010000395.1:0-4007 GCA_963854885.1 Gammaproteobacteria bacterium
TCTAGCGAGACACCGCTGTTATTTTCATCCAACGCAATAAGGCGTTTACCCACGGTAATACAGGTCGGATTATTGTTCGCAACCGCCTCGAGCAGCATTTTGTGCAGGTCTGCTCGGTGGAATGCATAAAACGGTGCTTGGAACGTCTCAAAAAACTGTTCATTGAACGGGTTTTCAAAGAACGTTTCGCCAGATTCGAAATGCCGAAGCGCAATTGCTTGCGGCTGAAATCGAATTTTTTCTATTTCGTCGTGCAATCCCAATGCATAAAGTACCTTGAGGCCGTTCGGGCTGATATTTATGCCAGCACCTATTTCGCTTAGTTCGTTTGCCTGTTCGTATAGCTGCACCGAGATGCCGTGCTTTTGTAAGGCAAGCGCGGCCGTTAGCCCGCCAATGCCTGCACCTATGATTGTCACTGCGGGTGGGGCCACTTTTTTCCTCCCAATTGAATTCGAGACCTTAGCCAGGTAGCGAAACCTGGCCTAGTTGGACGCTCATCGCATATTATGCCCGGATCAATCGCGTTGGTGATCGCGTCTCCCAAACCGAGGCCATCCAAAACGCGAGATAGGACGTGAACAACTCGAGGAAGGAGTTTAATGAAGTTTGTAACTTTCGAAAACGCAGCTGGAGCTCAATGCGTCGGTTTGCTGGACGGTGAACGATCGGTCATCGATTGTCGCGCGGTCGATCCAGACTTCGCCGGGTCGATGTTAGAGTTTATCCGCGCCGGTGAACTAGGTCTCGATCGAGCCCGACGAATTAATCAGCAGGCACCCGAGAGTGCGCGACTCGATCTCGCAAGCGTACAATTACTCGCCCCGATCCCCCGCCCGACCAAGAACGTGTTCTGCGTGGGACGAAATTATAAAAATCATGTTGATGAGGGACATCGCGCCCGCGGTACGCAAGCCGCGTATCCTGAGGCGCCGCAGTTCTTTAGTAAGGCGCCCACGGCCGTTATCGGGCCAAACGCGGCGACTTGGCACGATCCGAAAGTGACACAGGAGTATGACTATGAAGCCGAACTGGGTGTTGTTATCGGTCGGGGCGGCAAGAACATTTCTGAAAATGACGCGTTAGACGCAATATTTGGCTACACAATTATCAACGACTTCACGGCGCGTGACTTGCAACGCCAACATGACCAATGGTTTAAGGGAAAAAGTCTCGATCGTTCCTGCGCAATGGGACCGTGCATCGTCCACGCCAGCGCCATCGAAAACCCACAAGATTTGGCGATCAATTTAGCCGTCAACGGCGAGCAACGTCAGGCAAGTCGAACGAGCCACATGATATTTAGTATTCCGCGAATCATCCGCGATTTGTCCTTGGGGATGACGCTTGAGCCCGGTGACATTATCGCCACCGGTACGCCTCAAGGCGTGGGTTTTGCGATGGATCCACCACAGTTTCTAGGTGACGGAGACGAAGTGGTGATCACAATTGAAGAGCTGGGAGAGTTACGCAACCGGGTTGAGCAGGTCTCTTAAATAAGCGAACAATAATCGATTCGTACGAGGCGGCTTATCGGCGACCTTTTCTTGCAGGGCGGTGCGCACTAGACGCCGTAGTTTTTGACGATCAGCGCTCGGCGTTAGGCTAAGTATCTCGTTAATCGCTTCATCGCCGCCGCTGAGCAGTTTGTCTCGCCATTGCTCTACTTGGTGAAACTGCTCAACCGCGTCGCGATCCGGCCGCAAGGTTTCCTCTAGCGCCAGGCGAATTGGTTCAACTCCTTCGTCTGAGAGCAGCGCACCGATATAGCGTATTTGTCGCTGCCGCGCGCCGCGCTTCAGTTCGCGAGCGGCCTGAATTGCTTCGCGCAGATGCGCCGAGACCGGGATTTTCACGAGGTGCTTTTCGGGGAGGTCGACGAGCACTTTGCCTAACTCTTGAACGGCAAGTAGTTCTCGCTTGATCTGGCTTTTACTTATTGGTTTTTCGTCTAAAGGTAGCATGTGTAATGGGTAACTTGGGGCAAGGCCGGGGCGTTAGGGTTTCGAGATGTCTTGATCCGACAATTCGTGTCCCCAGTCCTTCTTCGCTGTCAGATAGCGCTGGTTCCACGAATTCACACCGATCACATGTTTGACTGCAGTCACCTGCGAATGCCCAAAGGCGTTTAGATCACGGATTTTTTTCGGGTTATTCGTCAGTAGTCGAAATTGACGTTGGCCAATGAAATAGTGCAGTAATGCTGCAGCGTCGCTAAAGTCCCGAGAATCGTCCGGCAAGCCGAGCGAACGATTGGCTTCGTAGGTATTTTCGCCCGCGTCTTGCAATAAATATGTCGCGGCCTTGGCCCACAATCCAATCCCTCGACCTTCATGACCGGACATATAGATAACCAGGCCCGCTTGCTCGTCTTGGTTAATTCGATCCAGGGCCGAGACAAATTGGGGGCCACACTCGCAACGTTGTGAACCGAACACGTCGCCAGTTAAACAACTCGAATGGACGCGCACCAATGGGTTTGTTGATTTGGCTATGTCACCGATTACTAAGACGCTATTGACCGCCATACTGGATGCGAGTTCGGCAAACGATTTTTGGCTTCCTTGCTTGGATAGATCCCGCGCTAACTCCTCAACCTGATTCAGTTCCGTGCTGCGCACCGTGGCAAACCATTGCGTCGTTATTTGAACGCTTCCGAGTTCGATCGGAAGCGGGATCGGGCCAAGCACATTTATTGCTAATTCCCCTTCTGGGGGAGCCTGCTCTAATGTTGTTTCGGCTCCGACAGCGTTTATCCTAACCAACTTATGTTCGTCGATTAAGCGCTGTCGAATAGTTGGATTCAAATAAGTGAACATGGGTTCAGTCGATGCTAGTTGGGCGTGACACGAGATACGCGGCGTTTGTTATTGTGGTAATTTCAGATTATTCGCTAGGTTGTTCGCAAGACGTTTTCGTGGCGCTAATAATGGTTTGAATTGTGAGCGCATAGCGCCGGGTCGCTGCAGTATATGCTAGCAGCGTCGCTCGTTTAAGTGGCTTGAGCTTTGACGCCACTGGACACGGTTCCTCACACGACTGATCGAAGTCCGGCACTGTGCTCGCCGGTTTCACGGATTAAGATGGCTGGTCGCCCTCGAGTGTCACGCGGTACATTGCTCTGTTGTATCCATGGTAGTCGTTTAATGCATTGTGTTGCGCGCAGCGATTATCCCAAATCGCCATGGAGCCCTGTTCCCAATGAAAGCGACATTGAAATTCTTCGCGCTGTTGCACGGAGTAGAGGTAGCGTAACAACGGTCGGCTTTCATCGATGGTGAGCCCCTCTATCTTCGTGCTATGCGCGTCGCTGCAATACAGGGCTTTGCGACCGGTTTCGGGGTGGGTTCGTACGATCGGGTGTGCGACCGTTGTAATTATCTCGCTAGCGTCTACTGGCCGATCCGCGATCCGGTTAATTCGGGTAACAGCCGCATCGGGTTTTTCTGCGCTGTTTACCGCGCGTAATCCAGACAGTAGGCGCTTCAACCCTTCGGACAGCGCATCATAAGCGAGATACATATTGGAAAATAACGTATCGCCGCCGACTGTCGGCACTTCCTTTGCGTACAAAAGCGAGCCCAGCGGGGGGCGTTCAAGATAACTCGTATCTGTATGCCAGAGACCGCCGAAATTAATTTTCTCGTCTGGTTTTTTTGAAACCTCCACGACTTCTGGATAGGCGTCCATACCTTTTACAAAGGGGTAGAGACCGATGTCACCGAAGCGCCGCGCGACGTTCACCAAGACCCGCGGAGTTAATTGTTGATCGCGAAAAAAAATCACCAGGTGCTTAAGCCAGGCTTCGCGAATTTCGATGACGGACTGATCGGATAATTCGCCAGCGAGATCGATACCGCTAATTTCAGCTCCAATGGCCGGGGTCATCGGTTTTACCACGATGGTCTGATACGTCATCGAACACCTTAGTTTTAAATCGTGTAAAGAATGCTAATTGTAGCGCTGTACGGGCTCGCGCGAAAATCCGTACTTCGGCGACTCGGCGC
>CAWLAW010000396.1:0-4003 GCA_963854885.1 Gammaproteobacteria bacterium
CAATTGTCATTTACCGATCCCCAATACGTCACTGGAAAATCCGAGTTAGTGCACGCCGCGGTCGAGAATACGGCGACCTTACTCGCGCACGCCCGGCGTAAAGGGATCCCTGTGGCATCTTGTAATGTCGGTTGGTGCGGTCCTGAAGACATGGGCCATTGGAAAGTCAGCTCGCTCTACGATGGGTCTTTTTTCATCGGACATCCGTCGATGGCGCTCGATCCGCGAATCCACGATCCGGCATACGATGTCACTTTCACAAAATCTGCGCCGTCGATTTTTTTCCAAACGCCGCTGGTATTATTTTTGACCAAGCAACGGGTCGATACCGTGATCATCACGGGCTGTACAACTAGTGGCTGTGTACGGGCATCGATCAATGACAGTTTTTCGTACGGTTTCCGCACCATCGTGCCGGAAGAGTGCGTGGGCGACCAGGAAGAACAACCGCATAAAGATAACCTGCGCGACGTCGGTCGCCGCTACGCAGATGTATTGCCGCTTTCCGAGGTGCTGAAATACATTGACGGCTTGGAAGCGAAACCTAGACCCGCACCACTTGCTGCCGTCGGCAGTTAATTAGCCGAATGCCAAAACATTATCGCGAGCACGTGTTAGAGCGGACGCAGTCGATCATTTTCAAAGGAATCGCATAAGTGCCCATCGCCGAGATCAATAATCACCAGATGTATTACGAGATCCATGGCAGTGGCGAGCCTGCTGTGTGTGTCGGCGGTTGGGGCACGTTTTGTCACGGCGGCGAAGTGCATATGGCCCGAGGATTGACTGAACAATATTCAGTGTTATGTGTTGATTATCGCGGCGTCGGTGAGTCCAGCGACGATTTGTCGTTGGAGCCGACCATCAAACTACATGCCGAAGATATTATCGGTCTACTCGACCACCTTGGCTGGACGAACGTGCGCTTTGTGGGCCTGGTCGGAATGGGCGCGTGTATTGCACAAGAAGTTGCCCTAAACCGTCCGGATCTAGTCCGATGCCTGGTCAATATGGGCTGTTGGGTGAAGATGGACCCGTTGTTGCAGGACCAGCTGGAAATGTTTGTCGCCGTGCATCGAGAAGCGGGCTTTCTCGCATTCCAACGACTCGTGGTGATGATGTCTTTCTTGCCTGATTACTACAATGAACATCGTGACAAGCTGCTGGGCTATGACGGCGGTTGGAAAGAATTAAACAATAATTGCGAAACTCATGCGCGCTTGGTGCAAGCCTGCGTTGGACACGACACGGCCGACAGATTGCATGAAATCACCGCGCCGGCTCTGATTGTCCACGCCGGACGCGATGAAGTGACTGGACCACGAACCACGTTACCCCTCGAACACGGACTACCGAATGCGACGGGTGTTTTGATGGAGGACGTCGCCCATGTCGTCGCCGGACGTGATCAGAAAAAACGATTTTGCGACATTCTTTTACCATTTCTAGCAGCACACTAGATTAAATCCTTGGATGAGATTCAGCGCGATAAATTAACGACGCGTAGCGGTAACGCTATCCGCATCGTCGTTAAATAGTTAGCATCTCGGCGAGCGGCGCAACCGAATCCAATGTGTCGAGATCTTCGACCATTTTAACAATGTCTTCGACTCTCTCGGCCGGCAGACTCACCCCAGCCAGTTCGCGAAACTTATCCGCAATTTCTTTATGTCCTAGCTCGGGCTTGTCGCGAGGAAATTCCGTTTCGACATGGATTTCGCGGCCATCGTTAAGCGCGACATCGATTTCATAACACATTCGATGTTCATTAAACCACGCGAGTTCCGCCTCGTTATCCGGTTCGACGCTAATCCGCTCCAACAGTGCACTTACGTCTGCAGAGTGGATCCGATCATCTTCGTACATCGCCGGGAGTAAGGGATCGTTGAGTAGCGTTGTTGCTACCGTATACGGGAGCGAGAACATGGCATCGACCGCACCCGCGGGATGGAAATCGGCAATGCGTTCGGCGCCGAGCCCCTTGAGCCTTACGCTTGCGACATCGCTTGCCGAAAACTTCTCGGCCGCCATCATTTTTTTCAGAGCGACATGCGGCGGATGGTTCCAAGCGATAGAAGGATGAACCTTGAATTCCGTTTCCAAAATGTAATGGGTCGCGCCCAAGTCATTGGTCATCACGGAATGGTCGCAATGATCCGATCCCGCCATGATCCAAAACCCCTCTTCGCCGTCGAGAATGCCGTGTCCGCCCTGAAAGCCTTCGAGTGCGGATTGCGCGCCGAACGTACCACCCAGCGCCATCCAACCCCATCCAAGTTTCGCTTCACGCATGGGTCGGGTTTCAGCCACGGTGCCGAAGTATTTATAAGCGGACGGTACCGGGGCATAGGTGCCTGTGATGCCCATCGCACTGTCCATACGTTCGGCATCCAATCCGAGCAAGCGTCCAGTAGCGACACACGGCGCGAAGGGCGTGTACTGCTGGCCCCATACTTGGGCGCCACGCTCGGCGCTCGGTTGCATAGATAATCCGATGCGCGTGCCAATTTCGTAACCGCGCTCAATCGCGATCAATAATTCACGTCCCGACGATCCCAACATTTCACCGACCGCAAGCGCGGCTGGGATCGTCACGGGTCCCGCGTGAATGCAGTAACAAACCACGTCCTCATAATCGAGCGCGAAGGCGAGAGACGCGTTAGCGTAGGCCGCCATCGCACACGACACCCTGCCCGAAGCGCCTATCAAACTCGCCTCCGCGACCCCGCCGCCCGTCGCGCGCGCCAAGTTAACGTGCAATTTCCCGACCCGGGTTTGAGCGCCTCCGAGTGCTGCGCCAAGGATATTTAAGATTGCGGTCTTAGTGTGCGCAACGACTTCTGCGGGGAGATCGTCGAAGGTACCGCCTACCGCGTGTTCCGCGAGTGCTCTGGTTGCCGACATTTTAGGACTTCCTTGGATGGTTGATGGATAGGCTGCTACAACACCAAGCAGTTAGTCACCCTACCCCGCTTTAGCGCCATGTGTGTCATTCCGACACTGCACGGATACAGCGTCTAGATCGCAATCGCAATCGCCTGTTTCTTTACAAATTATTAATAAATTCAACTACGGCGGCTGCGGTCGTCTCCGGCGTTTCGATCATGCAATACGTACCGCCGCCGTCGGGTATGAGTTTTAACGATGCGTTGGCTGCGAGTTCGATGAATTCATCGGCGAGTGCTCGGTTACCAGCTTCTCCGTAACCGAGATGTCCGGAGTCGCCCATCAACACTAGGGTCGGACATTTGATCCGCGCGACGTCGCTGGTTAAGTCATTCGTTGCAACAATACGCATCGTTTCGCCAAGCGTGCTCAAGGAAAAGTTCTGCTCGAAACATTCCGCTTCCCAACGCGCGACCTCGCCTTGGCGCGCACCGAATACATTCGATTCCGCACAGCCAATCCAACTCGTTAAGCAAGCTAAGGCGTCGTAACCAAATGTCTCGCCGATCATGCGAAAACCGTCAAAGGCCTGGCGGAAGCCCGCGTCGGCCTTAAACATGGGATAAGTGATCAACGCCCGCACCCGATGCGCGTATTTCGCCGTATAACGAATGCTAATTGGCGAACCGGTAGAGGTTCCCCAGAGCACCGCGGATTCGATGCCGAGTGCATTGAGAACAATCTCGAGATCGTCGACCCACGTCTCCTGGTCGAAGCGACCGCCCGGCCACGCCCGATCGGAACGTCCCGCGCCGCGATAATTCCAATCGATCACTTGAAAGTGCTCGGCCAATGCGTCGCGCACAAAGTCCCATTGATTATGCAGCAGCCCGAATCCACCCGTTAGTACTAACGGTTCGCCTGTGCCGCTAACCTCGTACCAAATCTCTGTACCGTTATCGTTGATTGTGGGCATGCTGGGGGCCTATTCAATGAGATGGGATCAGTCTAGCGGTAAGTAATCGTTGGAGCTACGATTGCTAAGTATAGAAACACTCTACGATCTTTTAAGTCCGCAAAATAAAGCCCCAAAACGGGGCCTTCCCCATTTGGCTGA
>CAWLAW010000397.1:0-4000 GCA_963854885.1 Gammaproteobacteria bacterium
GTCTTCGCGGTTCATCACGATTTTTACCGGTTTGCCCGATTTCTGAGATAGTAAGATCGCGAGCGGTTCGAGATAGACAACCGTTTTACCGCCAAAGCCACCGCCGATTTCCGCCGGTAAAACGCGTACCTTAGAGATCTCCATGCCGCAAATTGTGGCGCAGTAATTACGCACCATGAATTGTCCTTGGCTACTCGCCCACACCGTTGCCATGCCGTCTTGGGTGGTGCTCGCCACGCAGGCATGAGGCTCTATATAACCTTGATGCACGCACTGCGCGGTAAAGTCGTGTTCAACGATGACGTCGGCTTCGGCGAATCCGGCATCTATGTCGCCCATGCCAAACTCAAACCGTTGCGTGACGTTCGACGCTTTCTTAGGTCTTGGATCGACGCCTTTCGTGAAGACGTCGTTATGCAACACCGGTGCTTTCGATTTCATTGCTTCGCGTGCATCTAAAACGTGGGGCAACACTTTGTATTTCACTTCGATGAGTGATGCCGCTTTTTCTGCGATCGCCGGGGTTGTTGCAGCGACTGCCGCGACGGTGTGACCGTCGTACAACGCTTTATCGCGAGCCATTACATTGCGCGACATGTCACGGAAACTCACCGGCGCTTCGCCAGCACCGCGTTGCTTGGGTCCTATTTCGGGGAAGTCTGCAGAGGTGACGACTGCTTTCACACCTTTGAGCTTCATCGCCTTCGTGGTGTCGATAGAAAGAATTTTCGCGTGCGCGTGAGGGCTTCGAACAACCCATCCGGTGAGCATCCCGGGCAGTTCGCAGTCCGCTCCGAAGTTTGCACGACCTGTGACTTTCTCCATACCGTCTGGCCGAATCGGCCGTGTGCCGACGACGCGATAGCCGTTACTTTTTACATTTGGTGCTAGGCCATCAAATTGCTTTTCTTCTTTACCCATGACTTTATTCTCCCCGCATTTCCGCTGCGGCGTTGCTTACCGCTTTAATAATTTTATCGTAACCCGTGCAGCGGCAGAGGTTGCCGGCTAGCCAATAGCGCATTTCAGTTTCGGTTGGGTCTGGATTGTGCTCGAGTAAGGATTTTGCCGCGACGATAAATCCCGGGGTGCAAATCCCGCACTGCAGCGCGGCTTCTTTTAAGAAGTGCTTTTGCAACGGGTGGAGATCGTCGTCTTCTGCAATCCCTTCGATCGTGCCGATTTCAGCGCCCTCGGCTTCAATGCCGAGCACTAAGCACGAACAGACAAGCCGACCATCGACCGTGACGCTGCAAGCGCCGCAGTCGCCTGACGAACAACCTTCCTTACTGCCGGTTAAACCGAGTTCATCGCGCAGACAGTCGAGCAGGGTTTGCTCGGTCTCGCATAAAAATTCCGTCGCGTCACCATTTATCGTGGTGTTAACGTGATGTTTGGCCATGTTATTTTCCTTTTGCTCGGTCGAGGGCGATCAGCGCTGCGCGCTTGGCTAATACCCCAGCCACTTTTGTTCGGTATACAATAGTTCCGCGTTTATCATCAATCGGATTGCATGCAGCGCTTGCGGCGGCCGCGAGCGCTTCTAGGGCATCGTCATCGATGGTTGTGCCGATGAGTGCTTTCGCAGCAGCTTTCACCAACAGAGGCTTCGGTGCTACTGCGCCGAGCGATACGCGTGCGTCGGTGCAAACGCCCTTCGCGTCGACTGTCAAATTCACCCCAGCGCCAACCACCGCGATATCCATCTCGGTGCGTGGAATTAAACGTAAATAAGCGTCACCAGAACGCTTCGCACGTTTCGGCAGGAAAAAGCTGACCACGAATTCGCCTTTTTTTAACGACGTTTTGCCGGGGCCCGTGACGATACTTTCAACTTTCGCTTCGCGAATGCCCTTCGGACCGGCGATTTTGCACGTCGCCGCTGCCGCTATTAATGCCGGTACGCCGTCAGCTGCAGGTGAGCCATTGCACAAATTCCCGCCCAACGATGCGCGACCTTGGATTTGCGTCGAACCAATTAAATCTAAGCCTTCGACTAATCCAGGCCAGGCTTTCTTGACCTCCTTGTGGGCGTTCAATTCTGCGCCAGCAACGGCGGCGCCGATGCGAAACCCGCCTCTTTCAGTTTTAATCACTTTTAAATCCGGGATCTTTTTCAGATCGACGATGGTGGTCGGCTTCACCCGACCTGCGCGCAGTTGAACAAGTAGATCAGTTCCACCGGCGAGTACTTTGGGGTTCCTGCCGCCTTCAGCAAGGCAACGTATAGCGCCTTTAACCGAGGTGGGTGCAGTAAATTGAATTTGTGTCACGGTTGCTCCAGTTCTGGTCTCTTAGTGAACGCACGATACGAACGGTCGATTGTAACGCCGTTCAGATTGATCGGGAAACTTTGTGAATCAATAAACAAGCGTTTGCCCATTCCAATCGCCCTGTCGACTTAGTGGTTGGCGAATGAGCGACCTAATTTCGCTCCAACGGGCTCCCGAATATTGACCAAGTCGTCGATTTCGCCAGCCGGCCGACAGTCTTGCCCTCGAGTGCTAAAGCGAATCTGCCAGCCATGGCATAATCCAACATTCCAGGGTTTTTGTGCTCACTATGCGACTGCCTCACGTATGCGAATAATCATTATCAATGACTCTAAAGAGCAATCGGCAGTATTGCGGCGCCAATTTGCGAACTATGATCCTCAGGTTGAAGTAACAGAATACGATCCTGAGCAGCACGGCCAGCCAGATATCGGATTTGATTGGAATCTGTACGATTTACTGGTAATCCGCGAGCGCCTGGGAGGCGAGGAAAGCGGTCTTGCCTGGCTCGCCGTTTTTTCCCTCGACACCAAACTTCCACCAACCCTCATGTTGGCCGACGAAAACGATCTTTATGTCGCCTCGAAAGTATCCGAAATGCCGTCCTGCGCCTATGTTGTCAGCTCGCAGTTTTCTGATGAATCGTTACCGGGCATTTTGAAATCGCTCGGGGTTAGCGAGCGGCGCGGCACCAAGTACGACCCATTAGATGGCAGTCGCTATAAACAAGACAAACGAATATTTGGTGATCTGTCGAATCGCGAAGGGAGCGTCGAGAATGGGTATAAATTCGTTCGCCTAATCGGCCAAGGTGCGCACTCGCGCGTCTACCTCGCAGAGCGCCTGGAAGATAATATTAATTTAGTCCTGAAAATTATGGACTTGAAATCCGTCGACGACGACAGCGTCGTGCAACGCTTTGCGCACGAAGCCGCGATGCTGGCGGAGATCGACAGCCCTTACGTCGTAAAATTTTACGGCCACGACTTCACCCCGAGCTACGGATATATTGCTGTTGAGTTTTTCACCCGAGGCGATCTCAAGCACCGCATTGAAAATGGGGTCGCGACAGAGGAAGCGTTGCTCTACGCCTTAAACATTGCGTTTGGATTAGAAGTGATACACAAGCGCAATATTGTGCATCGAGATTTGAAGCCGGGCAACATTATGTTTCGCTCGGACGATAGCTTGGCGTTAGCGGATTTTGGCATCTCGAAACATTTGGGTGGCTCGTTGGACTTAACAAAAACCGGCAGTATCCTCGGCACCTTGAATTACCTTAGCCCGGAGCAAGGCTTAGGTAACCCGGTCGACCAGCGTACGGATTTATATGGGTTAGGCATGATTCTGTATGAAATGTTGACCGGCGAGAAGGCATTTCACGCGAGTTCGGCAGGTGCCTTGGTGTATAAGCATTTGTATGCAGACGTTCCGACGTTACCGGCGCATCTAGCCCCGTATCAGGCTATCGTTGATCGGTTACTCGCCAAAGATCCCGCGGATCGCTACAGCAACGCGTCCGAATTGGTGGCTCAATTGCACCCATTTTGCACCGGCTTATAACCTTGCCAACCCAGCGTGTTTGTGGCTGATTCGTGCAGCGTAATCTAACGTTATTATTTTAGGACTCTGAGAACGCAAATGGCCGATCTAAGAATTTTCTCCTACTTGCCGAACCCGCGATTATTCAAAGCAACCATAGCCGCACGCTTGGTTGGGGTCGACGT
>CAWLAW010000398.1:0-3999 GCA_963854885.1 Gammaproteobacteria bacterium
CCTCCATGTATTTCGAGCGGCGCACCACATTGCGTGCAATTAACGGCACGTGGACTTGCGGTTGCATTCATGTTGTTTGAATCTCAAACGGGTCGATCCATATCCCTTTGAAAAACTCGCTCGCATCATCGTCCTCGTACTCAGCGGTAATGAGTAATCCTTGAGCGCCTTCTAGGTGCGCGTAACGATGAGAATCGCCGACCTGAACAACTTCTGGCAACTGCCCTTCCAAACCGATACAAGTAGCCATGTTGACTTCAGTAATACGCAGCATTTGGTCAAATAGCCCAATTCGTTCACCAACAATAAACGTATTAAATGCCGGCGGTTCTTCGTCGAGCTTCACCTCGTTTTCAATAACGTACTCGCCTTCGTCATTACTAATCCACTGCATCTTGCCATCAGCTAATTGAACCCACCATTCGTCCCAATAGCCCTCGCTATCGCCGTACTCATAACGGATCCGACCAACCGGTTGGCCGCTCCAATGACCGAGGTGAAACTGTTGTCCGAGGCTTAATATCGATGGAATTTCGGTGAGTACGGATTTTTCGCCGGCGCTGGCAACCTGCTCATCTTCAATGAACAAAGTGCTGTGGCAGTACGCGCACACCGCGAGTTTAGCGTGCTTGATCAATTTTGGCGCAGCTGCGCCACATGAGGGGCAGTTTTGCGATGCCTCACTTACTGAACTCATTAGGCGACTCGGTCTACCAATTATCTAAGCGTCCAATTTTATCCACCGAATCGGCCAACGTGAAACGCGTCGGGTTGTCGCGCGTTGAGGTGATGAATTTCAACTATCACTCATCGAGCTCCATCGTAACGAAGCGCATACAATTGCGCCAGTCGCGAGGCCGTCCGTGTCGTGCGTCGGTTGGGTACTCCTGGTGAACTGCGATCAAAAGCCGCCCCTGGGGCCGATGACTCGTGCCGGCAGTGTCTTGTGTGCCTCAACCTTCGTAAACTCTCGTGCCACGGATATCAAATGGGAAGGATCACTATGGCCTCAGCTCTCACTGTCAAGGAAATACGCATTCGCAATGTGATCGTGCCACTTAGGCGGCCGGTTGTGGCAAAAATCGGATCGTTCGATGAATGGCCACTCGTGCTTATCGATTTGATCACGAATGAAGGAATTGTCGGGCATAGCTATCTCGCCCCGTACCTCAAAGGTGCGGCGCGTTATTTAACACCCGTACTTGAAGATTTGGCTACGGCCGCGATCGACCAACCTTTAGCGCCAGGCGACGCTTACCGTCGTGGCATCGGATCGTTGCATTTAATGGGTCGCGAAGGGATATCGCTGATTGCCGTATCTGGTATCGACATGGCCGCTTGGGACGCACTCGCGAAGTCTGCCGGTCTGCCACTTGCGGTGTATCTGGGCGGCACGATTGGGCCCGTACCAGCTTATAACAGCAACGGGCTCTGGCTTGGTCCCGTCGATGGACTTGCCGACGACGCCGCGGCGCTGGTTGAACAAGGACAGTTTTCGGCGTTAAAACTACGTCTCGGTCGTGAACGACTGGTTGACGATATTGCGGCGATCGAAGCGGTTCGTCGCGGTGCCGGAGACGAGATAAAAATCATGACAGATTTTAATCAAGGTTTGTCCTTGGGCGACGCACTCATGCGCTGTCATGGTTTGGACGATCAAGGCCTGGTTTGGTTCGAGGAACCGATAACCTACGATAACCAGGCCGGGTACGCACAGCTAACTCGAGAATTACGCACACCAATCCAACTCGGCGAGAATTTTTACGGTCCGCGCGTGCTCTACGAAGCAATAGTCGCTGGGGCCGGTGATTACGTTATGCCCGATATGATGCGCATCGGCGGGGTTAGCGGCTGGTTGAAATCCGCGGCAATAACCGCGGCCTCCGGAACGCCGATGTCGAGCCATTTGTACCCTGAAATCTCCGCACATTTAATGCGCGTCACTGATACGGCGCACTGGCTCGAATGGCAAGACTGGGCCGACCCCATCGTCAAAGAGCCGTTCGAGCTAAAAGACGGGGCACTGCATATTCCCGATCGACCGGGTTGCGGAGTCGAATGGGACGAATCGGCTGTCGCTAAATACCGCTGTTAGATAACGACGATCTCTGCATAATGTCGACACTACAAACTAAACCGCGACCATTAGTCGATCCACAGAAACGATCGCACATCGAAGGTTAACTCACTGCCATGAGCTGGAATGAAGAACTCGACGAACTCGCCCATCGTGGTCGGCTCGCAGAAGAAATGGGCGGCGCTGAAAAAGTCGCTCGTCAACACGAATTCGGCAAGTTAACGATCCGCGAGCGCATTGCCTCGATGGCTGACGATAATAGTTTTCACGAAATTGGCAAACTCGCCGGTAGTGGTCAGTACGACGCAGACGGCAATTTGATTGGGCTTAGTCCTTCGAACTTCGTGTTCGGTACGGCTGACATCGACGGCCGCCCGGTGATCATTAGCGGCGACGATTTCACTGTGCGTGGCGGATCGGCAGAGGCGCACATTCCGGCGAAACGATCGCATGCCGAAGGCTTAGCCGTAGAGCTAAAGCTACCGCATGTGCGCTTGGTCGACGGTATGGGCGGCGGTGGATCGGTTAAATCTATTGAAATAAACGGGCGTACTAATATCCCGACGTTGCGCGGATGGGAAATAGTGGTCGAGCATCTTGGGGTCGCGCCATCGGTGGCACTCGCGCTGGGATCGGTTGCCGGCATCGGCGCCGCCCGGGTGGCAACAAGTCATTATTCGTTGATTGTAAAAAACACCGCGCAAATGATGATCGCGGGACCCGCGCTGGTTGGTTGGGCCGGCCTTGGAAAAGTCGAAAAAGAAGAGCTCGGCGCGAGTAAAATTCACACCAGCAACGGCGCGATTGACGATGAGGTGCAGAGCGAGCTCGAGGCGTTCGAGAAAACTCAACGCTTCCTATCTTACCTCCCGCAGAATGTTGACGAGTTGCCGCCTGTTGTCGAATCAAGCGACGATCCCAATCGCGATGATGTCAATCTCCGGAGCATCGTGCCGAAGAATCCGCGCAAAGTTTTTAAAATGCGCGAAATTATCACCTCGGTTGTCGACGAGGGATCATTTTTCGAAATTGGCGCCCGCTGGGGTCGCTCGATAATTGGTGGCTTCGCCCGGTTAAATGGCATTCCGATAGCAATATTTGCCGAAGATCCTTATATCTACGGTGGCGCTTGGACGGCGGATGCGTCGCGTAAATTGATCCGCCTGATCGACGTCGCTTCCACGTTCCATCTGCCGATCGTTCACCTCGAAGACTGCCCGGGTTTCTTAATTGGCAAAAAAGCTGAAGAAGAAGCAACGATCCGCTTCGGTTCGCAAGCTTTAGCCGCCTTAGGTCAGTCCCCCGTACCATTTTGCTGCGTGGTAATACGCAAAGCCTTCGGCGTTGCGGGTGCTGCGAACCACAAACCCGGCAGCCATCACTTTCGCCTATCGTGGCCATCCGGAGATTGGGGCTCGCTCCCAATTGAAGGCGGCATTGAAGTGGCCTACAAGGCCGAACTTGAAGCGTCGCCAGACTATCAGGCACATCTTGACGAAATTAAAACGCGGCTGAACAAATTACGCTCACCGATGCGCGCAGCCGAGCACTTTGAAATTGAAGAAATTATTGATCCGAAAGATACCCGCGGCGTGCTGTGTCGCTGGGCAAAACTTGCCCGTTCTGCGCTGCGCCCCGGACCTGTATCATTTCCGTTCAGACCTTAGCAGCCTGTCCGACTCAGGCAATCGTAGCGAGCAAGTGGATTGGTGCTAGTTTCGACAGGCTGCCAAGACCGAATATTCAAAGCGAAACTTTCAATCACGGAGAATCGATATGGCTGACGAGTTAAGTCAGATTGCGACTAAGGTGATCTACGAAGACGACCACGTTCGAGTTTGGAATCAAGTCGTCCCCGCTGGTGCTACCTTAGACAAGCACAAACACGAATTCGACTACCATTTAGTAAATATCGCCGGAAA
>CAWLAW010000399.1:0-3993 GCA_963854885.1 Gammaproteobacteria bacterium
AGTTCACGGCCGTATTCAGCGTTTTTCCGCACCACAGATTGTACTAACGGATGCAGATAGGATTCGTCATCTTGTGCAAGTTGCGCTTGCTCGATCAAAGAGTTTGCGGCACGCCGTCGCCCGTTCAGTAGCAGCGCCTGCAAATAGTCGGTCCGTTCAGTTTGGCGGCGGAATTTTAGTTGCGCGACCTTGTGCTCAGCGAGAGTCAACTCCAGACGAGTCGAATGACTCAATTGTTCTTGTTCCAAGCGCTGGAGTTCAGCTCGAAAATTACTCAGCTCCGCCTCATTACGCAATCGTTCTGCTATGGCGAGTGCATTACTTGGTGCCTCACCCTGCGTGGCAAACAAAGTTTCCAGTTCCGCAATTCGAGCATTAATCGTTTCTCGACGAGCTCGCTTTAAATTCGGCTCGTCTTCGAGCATTCGTCGTTTATCAGATATCTCCTGCAAGCTATCTTCGAACAATTGCCAACGCGACTGTTCTTGACGATGCTTGCTTTCGATTTCCTCAACCGATAGACGCTGGTTGCTTTCCTCTCCGCTAGTGGCGGACGCACCTGACTCCAGGCCCAGGACGACATTGTGCAGTGATACTAGTTTTTCTGGGCCTTGCTTGATTATCCCCTCAAACTGTTTCGCGGCCGTTTGATGACGCTTGGTACTGACCAGCATCTCGCGGATCTTAATGTAAATTGTGCGTAGCTTCTTCGCCTCATCATCCACACCTTCGACGGCAAAGCTAGTGAGTCGAGCATCGACTTCCTCAAGGTCGATAGCCCGCGTGATACTCGTCGCGAGTACCAGACCAACTGCCGCAATAACTGTAAGGCAACGAACTAATTTAATGGTCATGCGACCGAGATCCTTTGACTCGATATTCTAAGCCGACATAGTAATTTGCGCGTTGGCGAATTGACATCACTAGCTACCGCTACGAGGAACTGAATCCGCCCGGGTAACTCTGGGCAACGATTAGTCCTATTCGGGATCATCATCTGGTAGCATCGACCTATGGTTTACAAATTTTTGTGGATGGCAATCACTGTGCTCGGCACGAGCGCTGCCGGCGCCGAAGTGAAGCTCGAATATACCCCACCCGATTTTCTCGACAACGCAATGATCGCGAATTCAATGTTAGGTACGACCTACGCCTACCGTGCGCAAGACGTTTACCAATCGACCACTTTGCACATTACGGTTGTTACATTGCCGAAAGCGGCCTTGTCGGCTGGCGAATTCTCAGCTGACCATTGCATTCAGTTGTTTTTGACCGAGGTGGGGCGGGATCAACCGGGATTTTTCGCGGTACCGGCAGAACGCAGCTTGGAAGCGGGTGGTTTACAACTCGATCAGGTGCGATGGACGCGTAAAGATTCGGCAATCGGTATGACTGGCGTATTAAGTTGTGGACTTGACGGCGATCGCTACGTCTCGATAAATTTTCAAGATTCTTTGACCCGCGCGACGACGACGTTTCCGAGCATAAGAAAGAGTTTAACCTCGCTAAATATCCATCGATGAGAACGACCGACGGGCAAGTCCACGGGACCCGACGATTCCGTTACTTAGATTTGATCATGGCCGGCTTTGTTGCGGTCCTGCTATGCGCCAATCTAATCGGCCCTGCGAAGGTTTGCGAAATAAACCTCCCTTTCGTACTTCCTTTGATCGGGGCGACATTAGTTTTCGGCGCGGGAAACATATTCTTCCCGATCAGTTATATATTCGGCGACATATTAACCGAGGTCTACGGCTACGCGCGCGCGCGCAAGGTTATCTGGGCAGGATTTGCGGCAATGATTTTCGCCACGGTAATGACGCAAACGGTCTTAGGCATGCCGGCTAGCCCTAGCGAGCCATTCAACGCACAATTGCAACCCGCGCTCGAAATCGTTTTCGGAAATACGTGGCGGATAGTGGTCGCGTCCATCGTCGCATTTTGGGTCGGAGATTTTGTTAATGCCTATATCCTCGCGCGAATGAAAGTTCGCATGCAGGGGCGCCATTTATGGATGCGTACCATTGGTTCGACGATAGTTGGGCAAGGCATCGACAGCATATTGTTTTATCCAATCGCATTCTTCGGAATCTGGGACAACTCGACGCTATTGGTGGTGCTTGGTTTCAATTGGTGTTTTAAGGTCGGCATTGAAGTACTAATGACTCCGGCCACCTACCTCGCCGTCGGGTTCTTAAAGCGTAAAGAGGAGGTTGACTACTATGACCGTGGCACGGACTTTTCACCCTTTACGCTAAACGAGCCGTAAACAAACTCTCCGAATGGCGAGCAAAAAAAACCCCGCGGGGGGGCGGGGCAAGTGGGGGAGTTAACAGTTACGGAATCTATAGGCTTAGTGCTCGAAATAACGGTACAAGTTCCGGTTTTGTGTTGAAAATTGTTACATCGATGTTAAGCAATTGTTAAATACTTTTTAAAACAGCTATTTATGAACCGCATTGAAAGTAAATAATTAATCAGTGATTTCGTCCATTTTAGCCGTTTCGATGCCCCCCGCCCTGTTGGCATGCGCAATACACCCTTCGATTCTACTAATCTGAATTTCAACCTATGTCGCATTCTAAGACCGCCGTCCAACTAACCAAACTGAGTAAGTCTTATGTGACCGGTAATGCTCGGCAAACGGTTTTGGCGGACCTTGATCTCACCGTCGAGCGTGGCCAATTTGTCGTCATCCTGGGCCGCAGCGGATCAGGTAAATCGACCTTGCTTAATCTACTCGGCGCGATGGACAAACCAACGTCCGGCCATGTCACGATCGACGACGTAGAAATCACCAACATGGGGGATCACGACCGGACCTTGTTTAGGCGCACATCGCTGGGATTTATTTTTCAGGCCTACAATCTCATTCCGACGCTAAGTGTCCATGAAAACGTCATGCTGCCCCTCGCGCTGAATAGAATCGACGGCACGGCGAAAGTCTCGGCGCTGCTTGAAGAATTAGGCCTTGGCAATAAGGCCGCCGCTGCGCCGGAAGATCTATCCGGTGGTGAGCAACAGCGCGTCGCCATCGCGCGCGCCCTCGTACATACGCCTAACTTAATTTTGGCCGATGAACCCACGGGTAATCTCGACGTCGATACGGGTCGCGAAATAATCCAATTGATCGATCGGCTTGCACGCCGCAATGGGCAAACGCTGATCATGGCCACCCATAGCCAAGAAGTGATCGGATATGCCGATCGTGTGCTTATCATCAAAGACAAAAAACTCGTCGATCAATAACACTGCTCCATGTCAAAACTCATTTTCCAGTCATTTTCTCGTCATCTGAGCAAACATCCTTGGCAGCTCGGTCTGGCCGTTCTCGGGATTATTGTCGGGGTCGCCGTAATTGTTGCGATTCGCCTTACGCAAAATAGCGCATTCGACGCTTTCGATACCGCTACCCGAACAACGATCGGATCAGCAAGTCACCGGATCGTCGGGACAGATGGCTGGGTTAGCCACGCAACACTCGAATCATTAATGCACGCGTTTCCAGAAACCGCCCTAACACCGGTGTTGACGCGCAGTTTGATGTTGCCAGATTTCCCCAATCGGTCAGTCCAATTGCTTGGAATTGAACCCATATCTCGAGCCCAAGCGAACGCTGGTGAGCGCCACGAAATAGTGCTGTTTGATCCTCGCGAACTCATGGTTAGTCCACTAGCGATAGTGATGAATAAACACACCGCTGACGCGCTAGGGGTACAAAAAGAATCGGTTGTGAAGGTTCGAATCGGCGCTCGAACGTCCGAAGTCAAGGTCGTCGATGTGTTGCCCGGCGCGGAGTCACCAGGCGGTATTATCAATGACTTATTTCTCGCCGACATTGCCAGCGCGCAGGAAATTCTAAGCTTCTTCGACGGCGTCGACCACGTGAATTTGCAATCTCGCGATCAAACTCGCATCGAGGAGATTGGCGCTGAAGTCGACCAGCGGTTTGCTGGCGAGTTGGAGCTGATCGACTTAGCTGCAGAATCGGCC
>CAWLAW010000400.1:0-3991 GCA_963854885.1 Gammaproteobacteria bacterium
CAAACATTCCGCCTTGTGATTCGACTGCCAATGGGACGCCTGCGTCTACAGCAATTGATTTCAGTCCAGCGATCAACGAGCTTGTCTTATCGGATAGCGCGGAAAAAAAGTTGGGTTCCTCAATTTGTTCAAGTGTCGCGAGGCCTGCCGCCATCGCCAATGGGTTTCCGGACAATGTGCCCGCTTGATAAACCGGTCCGTCTGGCGCCAGACTTGCCATGATGTCTGCGCGACCGCCAAAGGCAGCCGCCGGAAGTCCGCCACCGACAACTTTTCCAATAGTTGTAAGGTCTGGCTTGATGTCATAGAGCGCTTGGGCACCACCCAGTGCGACTCGAAAACCTGTCATCACCTCGTCGAATATCAGCACACATCCTGCATCTGTGCAGCGCCTAGAGAGAGAGGCTAGGAAATCCTCAATTGGCATGATCATGTTCATGTTGCCGGCAATCGGTTCGACAATGACGCAGGCAATTTGCTCGCCAATGTCGTCAAACACCTTGTCGATTGCGTCGATGTCATTGTAGGGCAGCGTAATTGTGTGCTCGGCCAGTCCGGCCGGTATGCCAGGAGAACTGGGAACCCCCAGGGTCAGGGCGCCAGATCCGGCCTTGATTAACAGGGAATCTGAATGACCGTGATAGCAGCCTTCAAATTTGATGATTTTGTCTCGGCTGGTAAAACCACGTGCGAGGCGAATCGCACTCATCGTTGCCTCCGTCCCGGAGCTGACCATCCGCACGCGCTCAATCGATGGCATCAGGTCGCGAACCTTTTCCGCCAGTCGCGTTTCGATTAGGGAAGGCGCGCCAAAGCTCATGCCGTCCGCCGCCGTACGGATTACGGCTTCAAGGACGGCTGGATGCGAATGGCCGAGAATCATCGGGCCCCACGAACCTACGTAATCGATGAGTTGACGGCCATCTTCTGTTTCCAGCCATGCGCCGTTGGCACGTTTCATGAAGACAGGTTCGCCGCCGACCCCTGCGAAGGCGCGCACTGGCGAATTAACGCCGCCAGCGATGACTTGTTTTGCGTCAGTAAAGTGACTCATACCTACTCCAGTTGAGGAGGGTGAATGCTACCGCTTTTTAGTGATTGACAGCTAGGCCGAATATCGCACGAGCAACGGTGGTAGGACGCTGAAACAACGATCAATAGATTTCCTAAAGAGCGTGTATCGATGTGTGCCATGAGAGTTTTGGTCCCGGCCACTAATCAAAACTCGAGCTAGGCGCGGGTACTTTGAGATCGAATTATCGCTGTCGTTAGTTCGCAGCTTGATGCATTTGCGTCACCGTGTGCCCGCGTGCTGACAGCAAATTCGGTACACCGCCCGCCCCAATTAAATGCAAAGTGCCGACGATAATTAGATAATCATCGCCGTCATCAAGAAGCGCTTCGATCTGCTGCGCCCACGTGTTATTTCGATTGACGACAATCACTTGGTTGAGTTCCGGGTATTGCTCCATCTCGCGCAGTACGCTTTCTTCCATGAACCGAACGTCGCCAATCTTCCACGCATCAATCATGTCGTCCATCATTTCAGGTAATCCTGGGCCTTCTGCCAGTGCCTGCAGAAACATTTCTTGCTGTGCTTGTGCGGACAAGCCATCTAAAAATCCAAGTTGTTGACGCATCGTTTCGAAGCCCTCGATTTCTTTGCCGTCGCCGGTTGCGCGTTCCAGGAAATGCGACTCGACGCCAAGCGAGGGATCAAAGCCCATCCGCATCAACAACATCATTTCGACATTCATCGCAGCGAACCAAGGCTCCGCGCGATCGAGGAGATGCAACGGAATGTCGGCTAGTTCGGCAAGCGCGGTGGCTTCAGCGTAGATCTCGGGCCCCAGCAAATCGCTCAACTTGCCACCGTTCTCGATCAAGCCTAGTTCGCTCGTCATTTTTTGGGTTGCGACCGGATCGATGTCATCCATGTCGAGTTCCATGATTAATGTTTCCGCCTCGTCATAGGCGATGTAAATGGCTTCGGGCAATGGGTGATCTTTTTTGCGAAGTAAGTGAACAGAGCCCAGTAGGAAGATGCGATTTCGTTCCCCCTCGATTTCCCACAATGGTAGCGCCTGTTCCTCTCCTGAAACGGTAGGTGTAGCGAGAATTAACAACGTAACTAGGGTGCTTGCCAACCTACCGCTCTCACTATTCATCATGTGTCTTCCGTTACCCAAACCAGTTCTGTTGAGACCGTGCCATCGGCAGACAATTCAATGCGTCGGTATGCGGGCGATTTATCGTCAAGCGCAAACTCATCGCTGCTAGGCATGAATTGCTGGCAGGTCGACGGCGTCCCCATGATTTGTGTGCCCTCATACGTAGCGCTAAAAGCCTGATGAATGTGACCAAACAAGGTGAGCCGGACTTTTCCTGATGCCGCTATAAGATCTAAAAATTCTGCGCCATTGCGAAGCCCGACCTCATCCAGCCATTTGCTCTGCATTGGCAGTGGCGGGTGATGCAGGCAAACGGCGATGTGAGATGCGGATGTTTGACGCAGAATATCGGCCAATCGCTGCATCTCGCTGTCGCGTATAAAGCCTCCGGCGTCGTCGTCAATGCAGCTGTCGATGCCAATCAGTAGCCAGTCGCCTGCGTCGATAGTGTCGCAATAGAAAAATGGCACTACGTTCAGCGCACTTTCCATCATCGGTCGGACATCGTGATTGCCCGGCACACAAAAAACTGGCAACCCCAGTGGAGTCAATAATTCTTTGAAACGTTCATAGGCGTCGGCAGTGTCATCCTGGATGACATCACCGGTCATCGATATCAGATCAGCTTCCCAGGCCGAATCTCGATAGTGATTAAGGACAGCGGTAAGCGTCTCGTGCGTCACTGTGCCACGCAGGCTCGATTCGGCGTTCGCGAACAGATGGGGATCTGTAATGTGCAGAATTCGAACCGGATGACAGGGCTGTCACCATCGACCCAGTTGAATTACTTCAAGGCTCAATCGCGTCTGAGACATGATGAGCCAAGTGGTCCACCAAGGTAGGTTTGATGGATTCAGCGAGTTGTGAAGCGGTTGGCCGTTAGGTGCGTCTCGCCGGTAATGGCGAGGCCTTGCCAAGAGGGGTAACACCGCGGACGAGCGCTTGACAACTCGCTCCTGCCAAAAGAATCGATTACGCAATCGGTAGCCACAATGTATGCTCGCAGTGGGGAGTCGGCCGGATGATCCAATCCGGCGTTGCCGCCCTTGTAAAGGACACGCCATTCACGGCAGCGCCCTGTCTTGGATCATCTGGGCTTTCGCTCTGAACCCATCAAACCTACCTTGGTGGAGCACTAGTAACGGTAGTGGTCTGGCTTATAGGGGCCGTCTTTAGAAACACCGATGTATTCGGCTTGCTCGTCTGTTAACTCAGTCAAATTCGCACCGATACGACCCAAATGCAGACGCGCGACTTTTTCGTCCAGATGCTTCGGCAGTACGTATACCTCGCACCCGTAGTCGACCCCATTCTTCCACAGCTCAATTTGTGCGAGCACTTGATTCGTGAACGAATTGGACATGACGAAACTCGGGTGTCCCGTCGCACAACCTAAATTGACGAGTCTGCCTTCGGCCAACAGGATAATGCGTTTGCCGTCCGGGAAGACAACGTGGTCGACCTGCGGCTTAATGTTGTCCCAATCGTATTGTTGCAGATAGGCGACGTCGATTTCATTATCGAAGTGACCGATGTTGCACAGAATTGCCTGGTTCTTCATACGCTCCATTTGCGGGCCGGATACGACGTGGTAGTTGCCGGTCGCGGTCACAACAATATCGGCTTGATCACATACGGCGTCGAATTCGACGACTCTATATCCTTCCATCGCTGCTTGTAGCGCGTTGATAGGGTCGATTTCTGTAATCCAGACAGTAGCGCCCAGTCCACGCAATGACTGTGCAGAGCCTTTACCGACATCTCCAAAGCCACACACGATTGCGACCTTGCCAGCGATCATGACGTCGGTGGCACGTTTG
>CAWLAW010000401.1:0-3984 GCA_963854885.1 Gammaproteobacteria bacterium
GAAATGGTCACTTTGGAACTAGCTGGCGGCAGAAAAGATAAGATACGCGCCGGCGACGTCGTCGGCGCAATGACGGCATCGGGAAAACTCGCCGGCGGCGATGTTGGCAATATCAAGGTTGCGGATAAGTGCACGTATATCGCCGTTCGACGCGAGAAACGCGACCAAGCATTGGACATCCTTGCCGACCGCAAGGTGAAAGGCCGCCGTTTCCGCGTTAGAAAAATCTAGGACCGCTCTGCGAATGTAACATTGACGTAGAGAAACAATGACGAAAATCCGGAAATTGAACAGCCTTATTGGCGAACATTCGCCAGAAGCCCTGAACGCGATCGCCGACTGCGAAGACTTCTGTAGTTACGATACGAATTTGCAAGCGCCACTAGAGGTGGCAACCGGATCTCCCTCGTAGAACGTTGATTCCCGGCCGAGATCCTCAGCGCGTGTTATATTTCCGGTCCCATGCAACGCGCATAGAATCGTCCAGGAGACTAGTCATGCCAGTCAATCAACCCATTCTACTTGTCGGTAGTATTCCTGGTGGGGATGCGGAGTCTGTATTCCGCGCCTGCGGTCCAGCGCTCGGCGAGCACGTTATTGCGATACCCGACGGCGAAACGGGACTACGGCGAGTCTGGGTGAACTTCATTGCCGCCTCAGTCCTCAACACGCACCCAAGCATCCGGTCGGTAAGTCAACCGAAGCCTGTCGGATCGATTGAGAACGAGTGGCGCACGGAAGCAGAAGCTTTCGTACCTTCATCGTTCGACGACATGTGGTTCTTTGTTGTTGAGCCGAGCGTTGAGACTATTGAAATAGACCGCCTCGGATACGCCGATCACGCAATTGCTTCCTATGACATTTTTAAGCGCTTAAAAGGCGAAGGTGTGAACTCATCTGGGGTTCGTTTTCAAGTCTCTTTGCCGCTTGCTGAAAGTGGCATCCGCTGGTTTCTTGCCAGTAAACGCGATTACGATATTGTGAAGCCAGCCTATGATGCGGCGCTCAAGCGAGAGATCGCGGCCATACTGAAGGCGATCCCGAATGAGGATCTCCTGATTCAGTGGGGCGTTTGCATGGAAGTGTTGGCCGCCGATCTAGACGATTACACGGGCCAACCACCACTCGGCTACCCTCTCGATGGCGAGCCGATAGAACGCTGGGAAGCGGCGCTTGCTGACATGTCGCCGCTTATTCCAGAAGCAACGAAACTCGGATTGCATTTGTGCTATGGCGATCTCGGTCATGCACATATGGTAGAGCCGGCAGATCTCACGCGTTCCGTCGAGATGGCCAATCGTGGTTGTCTCGCCGCCCAACGCCGGATCGACTACGTGCATATGGCCGTGCCGCGAGATCGCAAAGACTCGGCATATTTCGCGCCACTGAAAAACCTCGACATCGGCGATGCGACGCCGGTTCTCGGGCTCGTACATCACACCGACGGCGAAGCAGGTACACGCGAGCGGATTGCACAGGCGAAAGCTATATTGCCGCAGTTCAGCATCGCTACCGAGTGCGGATTCGGTCGTCGACCTCAAGAACAGATCCCCGAATTACTCGATATCCACTGCCGCGTTTTGGATGCGCTATAGCGTTTCAATCCCGCCCCACCGAAACTGTTCGACAAACCGACCAGCAAATAACGGTTGCTATCGCCTCAGCCGCATCGGTGCTTTAAAATCTGGAGCGTTACCTTTAACGCTGGACCCCCGTGAATTCTCTATCGATAAGTAGGTAATAAAATGCACCGGTGTGTCCGCCGGTCCAAAGTGGTTTTGCTTTCGCTATTGTTAAGCGTCGCGAACGGTAATGCCGCGGTTCACGACCCGCGCGCAATCGATGCCGATCCAACCACCGCGACAAGCCCGATCGCACCACGTCTTAGCGGACTCGGTGATCACGAGTTCCCGGTGACAACGGCGAATCCGGAATCCCAGTATTTTTTTATGCAAGGATTTCGCCTGACGCTTGGCTTCAACCACTCGGAGGCGCTGCGCTCATTCAAAGAAGCAATCCGTCTCGATCCTAACAACGCAATGGCGTACTGGGGTTGGGCCTTAAGCTTAGGCCCAAATTTGAATCTATGGATGCAACCGGAAGTAGTCCCGGCAGCGTACGCGGCTATGCAAAAAGCAGTGACTCTACAGGACGGCGCTACACCACGAGAACAAGCGCTGATTGCTGCCGCGGTAGCACGCTTCAGCAACGATCCCAGCGCGGACTGAGCGCCGTTCGACGCAGCTTACGCGTCAGCGATGGCGAAAATCGCTAAGCAATTCCCCAACGATCGCGACGTCCTTACGCTGTACGCGGCGGCCATAATGAACACCAATCCGTGGGATTACTGGTTTAGGGATGGCTCCCCCAAACCGAGTACGGTTACCGTCCTTGCTGCATTGAATAAAGCGATTTCACTAAACCCCGATCACGCGGGAGCCCATCATTACCTTATCCATACCGTGGAAGCCTTTAGACCGGAACTCGGCATTCAAAGTGCCGATCGGCTCGGCGAGTTAATGCCCGGCGCCGGACATCTCGTGCATATGCCTTCGCATATTTTTATGCGCGTGGGTCGTTACGCTGATTCCTACGCGGCGAATGTCGATGCGATTCAGGCAGATGAAGGTTACATCACGCAATGTCGCGCTCAAGGGATCTACCCACTCGGGTACTACCCGCATAACATTCATTTCCTCGCATGGTCTGCGATGTTTCAGGGTCGCAGTGCTGAAGCGATCGAGGCAGCGCGTAAAGTGGCAGTAAAGATAAAACCAACTCCGGACGAAAATATCTTTGGGCTATACGAATCGTTTGCTAGCCAACCGCTGTACGTTCTGGTCCGCTTCGGTAAGTGGGACGAAATATTAACTGAAGGTACGCCGAGCGAAGGCTCGATATTTAAGAACGGCGTATGGCACTACGCACGCGGACTTGCATTCACCCATAAGGGCCAGCTTGAAGACGCTGGAGACGAGTTTGTTTAATGGACGCTCGATGGCACAAGCCAAACCCGTTGCAATGCGCCGCCTTAAGCATCGTGATTTTGACGGCAAGAATCGCTTATTATGATGTGTGGCAATTTTTCACCCTAGCTAGCCGAAACCGATACATGGAGAACCATCAGTGACCGACAATCAAAAAATCGTCCAGCAATGGTTCGATCACGTTAGCGCCAGCGACGCGGAAGCGGCTTTCGCTTTATTTTCCGAGGATATTAAGTACGACTTGAAAGGCACGACCCCGATATCCGGTGTTTTCCGAGGGCTAGACAGTATCGTGAACGATTTTTTCGTGCCGTGGCGGAAACAAATCGACGGCGAACTCGTCGTACACGTCGACGAACTCATTGGTACCGGAGAACGGATCGTTGCCCTGTGTCACGGCGAGGCAAATACCGTGTTCAATCGGCCTTATAAAAACGATTATGCGTTTGTGTTTACCGTTAAGGGCGGGAAAATTTGCGAAATCGCGGAATATCTAGATACCGCGTTGGTTGAGACAGCCGCCTACGGTCGAGAACTTGTCGATCCATAATTACTCTGCGAATCCCCGACCACTCATCTGGCTAGGTCGTTAACTCCTCGCCCAGGCAATCGGAGCCCCATGGCATTCATGCTATGCAAGTAACGACAATTGTCGCTACTGACTCGATTTAAGAATTCAGGTGATTAGCGCCGGCGCCACTTGAAATACCGCTGTTTTTTTTAAAGAAGACACCGTGCACCCTGCTCCAGAATGATGAAACGTACATTACTCCATTCCTTGCGCGCACCGCAGCCACAAAATCAAAACCCAGCCTTTTCTAACCAACGACTATTTTCTGTGATGGAGACTCGCGACCGTTTGGCGCAATATCTTATCGTCGCGAATTAGAAACGTATCTGTCCCATAGTCGAATTTGTATTTTTCCGATTCCGCTGTCCACGTGATATACAACCAATCATCCACTGCGTGACGGTCTATTAAATCGAAACGACTGCC
>CAWLAW010000402.1:0-3982 GCA_963854885.1 Gammaproteobacteria bacterium
TGAATCACTTTGCATTTAACAGAAAATTTTATCGGTGCGAATTGACGCGGACACGAGGAAATTATTATGCATATACGAAAATACGGTCGCGATTACAGTAGACGCCGCTTTATGGAGCTGTCGGCGAAAGGTATCTTCGGCGCCGGACTGCTCGTGCCGGTTTGGGACGCAATAGCCGAGAATGGCGGATTCGAGGCGAGTTATCCCGACGAGCTTAAATCGATCGAGGAGTACACCAAGGGTGCGCTCCAGCCCGGCGATGAAATTAATGCGGACAACGTCGATTTAATTCAGGACTTGCTCGACCCCGTGCGCTTTATGCAGATAAAACAAATGGGTCGCAAACTTGACCTTGTCGCCTCTGTCACGGACATGACGAAATTGAGTCCCGTTGATTTCATCAACGCCACGCTGCGTAATAAAGGTCGCGCGTCATTCGATGCCAAAGGTAACGTCGTTAACGACGACGGCAAACCGTGGATCGGCGGCCTACCATTCACATCGCCTAAAAACGGCATTGAGTGCTTTGTCGGAATAACCTTGTCTTGGGGACGCCATGATGTGTCGTTTTATCCGGTAAAAGACTACGAAATTAACCCGGACGGGACGGAAGGCTATTACTACGAAGTAATTTGGACCGAGTCTCAACCGGTCGCTCGGGTAACCATGGATCCGAAGCCGTACTTACCGGGTCACGAACATATGTTGCGTTACCAGTCCGTCTTGTTTACCTATCCGAATGACGCGAAAGGTACGTCGTTTTTAAATTCTTGGTATTACGACCAAACTCGATTCCCGGCGTTGCACGGATACCTACCGCAGTTCAAACGCGTACGGAAGTTTCCGGCGAGTCAGCGTTTCGAGCCGTTAATTGCCGGCTCGACGCTTTATTTATCCGACGCTTGGGCTGCGGGAGATCCGTATCTCACCTGGGGTAATTATAAAATCATCGGACGCGGGCCATTTCTTTCAGGCCTGTCGCAAAACTGGCATAGCGAGGATGAGAACTGGGAGGGCGGCACTCATGGCGGTCCAAAGGGCAAGACATTTTGGGACACAAAGGTCGAGCTAATTCCGGAAGTGATTGTGGTCGAAGCCGAACCAACGTCATACCCGCGGGCGCCGATTAGTAAAAAGCGCGTCTGGTTCGACGCGCGAACTTTACTGCCGGTCAATATGGTTAGTTACGATCGACGCGGCGAACCGTTTAAATCATTCGACGGCAGTTATTCGCTCTACGAGAACGGTTCGGATTCTGTAAGCGACGGTAGCAACTCGTACTGGTCGTGGTGCAATGTCCATGCCCACAATGTGCAAAGCGATCGCATGACGCGTCTCGTGCAAGTTAAAAACCTACGCGGTTACGAGATGTCCGTCAATGATCCGACCGTCTACGAGGATTTCCAAACCGTGCAAGCATTGCGCCGAATGGGAACTTAACCAGCAGAGTTCTCTGCTAACAGCAAATAGGGAATAGCTGCTTCAAGCGAATCGGCATAATACGGACTAACCGAGTACCCAAAATTCCAGTTTGGGTACTCGATCGGTCGAGAGCCGAATTACTGGCCGATAATCGTCAAGCAGGATACGGCTTCTTCGACCCCGTGAATGCCACCGCCGTTTTGTGCCATCGCATGTCTTGCGCCTTCTACCTGGCGCTTGCCTGCCTCGCCGCGCAATTGCGTTACGAGTTCGAATATCTGCCCCAGTCCGGTTGCCCCAATCGGGTGACCTTTTGATTCTAAACCGCCAGACACATTGATTGGGATCCGCCCACCGAGTGTGGTGTCACCGCGTTCGGCGATTACGCCACCTTCTCCAACGGCGCAAAATCCGAGCGCTTCTGATTCGATCACTTCACCGGTCGCGCTTGCGTCGTGGACCTCTGCGACGTCGATATCTGCCGGGCCGATGCCTGCCTGGGCGTAAGCTTTCTCTGCACCCAAACGACTACAATGGCGATCGAGATCTGTCGCGCCGCGCGTGCTACCCGTGCGAATGACACTGGCCAACAACTTCATCGCGCGCGATTTGGCAGCGTTAAGTTTTTTCAAGCCCGCTGCGTTGCAGACGATTGCTGCAGCCGCACCATCGCTAATTGGTGAACACATCGGAACAGTCAATGGATAGGTGATGGGCGCGGCGTTGAGAACTTCGTCGATCGTAAATGGCTTGGTGTATTGCGCTAAAGGGTTCATTGTCGAATGGCCGTGATTTTTCGACGCAATCGCCGCAAGCTGCCGTTGCGTGGTGCCAAACTCGCGCATGTGCATGCGTGAAAATCCGGCGTACACGTCCATAAAAACACTGTAGGGGCGTGGCGAGGTCGTTCCTTCAGGAACCTCCACTCCATCGCCCATGGCGCTCCATTGTTTCGCGATATTCTCTGAATCATGGACGTCCCAGGCGCCGTCGAACGCACTAAACATTTTCGCTTTATCTTCGGAATACATTTTCTCGACGCCAATTGCGAGCGCAATATCCGCAGCGCCCGCCTTGACGTAGTTTGCCGCGAGGTGGAATGCAGTACTTGCCGTCGCGCAGGCATTTTCAACATTGATCACCGGAATACCTTCAATGCCGAAGCCGCGTAATGCCACTTCGCCGCGGATCATATCTTGGCCTTCCATGTGTCCTTGGACGCAATTTCCAAAAAACGCCGCTTCGAGCATTTCTTTTTCGCAACCCGCATCCTTCAAAACCGAGGCAAGCGCATCGCCGGTTAGATCTTTTAGGCTCCGATCAAGATGTTTGCCGAAGTTCGTCATGCTGACGCCTGCTATATAAATTTCGCTCATTGATTCTGCTCCAGTTTGTGACTGCGAGGTCGCTGATTTGCTCACCACTAATGGAGATAATGTTACCAGCTAATGCGCTAGCCGGTCGATGGTGTTGCTAGCAAGGTTTAAGTTTGGAACGGGTCCGAACGGTTTGCGAGTTTGCAGTCGCTCCCTTGTGTATGATGGGCGCGCATTTCCCCCTGAATTTGTGTTTGATATGTTTAAAAAGCCCTCGGCTAATAGGTTTTCTCAAGTTGGCGAACGATAGCTCTCAAGCACAGTCAGCGGCGTGCCCGCTATGCGCAGGATGGCGTTTCGAGGAATTGTTTGTGAAACGTGGCGAAACGTTTGTTCGCTGCCTTGAATGCACGCTAATGATGATCAATCCTCAGCCCGAACTGGCCGCCACATCGGCAACCTACGATGAGCACTATAGTGAGGCATACATTCGCAAAGCGGGCAAAAAGCTCAAAAGGTGCGCAGCGTGGACAAAACGGTTGCAACGGCGCTTTAAGGCCGATGGCCGTTGGCTGGACGTAGGGTGTTCCGCGGGTTTCGTCGTGAAAGCCGCGCAAGACTTGGGCTTTGACGCCCACGGCGTCGAAGTAGAACCTGCTGCGGTTCGGTGGGGACAGGACACATTGAATCTTGCGAACCTACGCTGCGGTTATCTGCACGAGCAGCACTATGCGAGCGAGCACTTCAATGTAATCAGCCTCTACGACGTTATTGAGCACGTCCCCGATCTAAATAATCTCGTCCGTGAAATTTATCGAATTCTCGCCCCAGATGGCATCATTGAAATTCGCACACCGGATGTCGGGCATTGGCGAACGCCGCGCGATCTATCGAATTGGAAGGAGGTAAAACCTTCCGAGCACCTTTATTATTTTAATGCCAAGACGTTAGTGAAGCTCTTCGCGGCACATCGATTTCAGCTCGCCTATCGGCGCCCGATGTTGAAAACGGCACTCGATATGTATTTTAAAAAAGCTTGAATTTCATTCGTTGGCGCGGCTCGCACTGGCACGTTCCTCCAACTCCTCTAGGCGACGATTGATACATCAGTAAGAACCGGATCAGTATCCACAGCGATTTCATTATCAATTAAGGACCCACAACCGGGGCAGTAGAATTGACGAAACGCCACCTCGTCGTCGATAAATCGATCGGGTGCGCCAATTAAAGGATTAGACGCGCAA
>CAWLAW010000403.1:0-3977 GCA_963854885.1 Gammaproteobacteria bacterium
ATGGTTGCCAGGGGTGAACAGGAAACTGCGGTTTGGCTGCATGATGGGTCAATATCCATTTTATTTAGCGAAGTGAGTTCATCTTAGCAAGCTCGTGAGATCGCGGCCACGATGGCGCAGATGGTGAAATTCAACTGTCGTATTGCCGCCAACCGATTACAATCCGTAGACTAATTCCCGACCATGACTAATTTTTCAGAGCACTCTTATAATGAAATTTGGCGTTTTTCTGCCCAACGGCAGTAACGGATATATCCCATCCGCGGGTAGTCCGGTTTACCTTCCAACGTTTGAACACAACAAAAATATCTCCATCGAAGCGGAAAAACAGGGCCTCGATTTCGTCTTGTCGATGATGAAATTTCGCGGCTTCGGTGGAGAAACCGGTTACTGGGACGCGTGTCTGGAATCGTTCACGTTGATGGCAGCGATTGCTGCTGTGACAGACAAGATCGGACTTTTCCCAAGCATCTCATTACTCAGCCAACACCCGGCTGTTGTCGCGCGCATGATCGCGACCATTGACGACATCAGCGGTGGTCGATGCGGGCTTAATATCGTTACGGGTTGGAACAAGCCGGAATACGCGCAAATGGGATTGTGGCGCGGCGACGAGTACTACGAACAACGCTATGAGTACGCCGCTGATTATTTAACCATTCTCCGGCA
The DNA here is from genome assembly GCA_963854885.1 of Gammaproteobacteria bacterium. Lineage (GTDB taxonomy): Bacteria > Pseudomonadota > Gammaproteobacteria > UBA11873. Next base: position 670 of record CAWLAW010000403.1, read on the forward strand.
GCTGTGGCGCACCGGGGTGGCGACACATAAGAGCGAATATTTCGAGCTCGACGATTGCCGATGTCTACCCACTCCCGGTGTCGAAATTCCAATCGTTTGTGCTGGCCAATCGCCGCGCGGGAAGCAATTTGTCGCGGATATGGCGGATCAGCAATTTGTCATGACGAGCGTAAGCCAACTAAAAGATAGCGTCATTGACATCAACGAACGGGCTGATAAGGCGGGTCGCAATGTTGGAATTTACGCGTTATTCCACATGATCGCAGCCGACACCGACGAACAAGCTGCGGCGCTCGGTCAACAAATTATTGACCAAGCCGACAATGGAGCCTTGAACAATATTCTGGCCAGCGCGAGCCTGGACACCAACACCGGTGGAACAAGCGACCAGTTAAAGGCGGGACTGACGCAAAATATCGACGACGGCAATCTGGCGTTTATGGGGATACCGGTGATCCATGGTTCGTTCGAAACGGTGGCACGGAAAATCGATAGTATTAAGCAAGAAACCGGGATTGACGGAATGTTATTCAGCTGGCCTGATTTCGTCTCGGGGGTACGCGACTTCGGCGAGCGTGTGAAGCCGCTACTCGACTGATAATTATGTTCTATAGATTCTAATCACTAGGGAACGATATGCCCATGATCCACGAGGTCTCTGGCTGGCCGAACAAAACCTGTGAGGTCCAGAATCATCACATGGACTCTACCCGGTGGGACGGTTTTGCCTATCGCGACGGCGATATCGTGATTGGAACTTGGGCGAAATCTGGTACGACCTGGGCGCAACAGATTGTCGGGCAATTTGTTTTTGACGGTGCCGAACATATTCCAGTACTGGAATTATCGCCGTGGTTTGAATACCGACCCATTCCGAAAGAAGCGATGTTTTTAATGCTGGATAAGCAGCAGCATCGACGCTTTTTGAAAACCCATCTTCCAGCGAACGCGCTGCTGGCATCACCGTTGGCAAAATATATTTTTATCGCGCGCGACGGACTCGACACGTTGTGGAGTTGGTATGAGTTTCATTGCAGCTACACGGAGACCATTTATCAGTCCGTCAACGAAACGCCCGGCCGGGTCGGACCGCCGTTTGAACGCCCAGGCCCAGACTTCATCGAATATTTTCACCAATGGCTGGATGGTAATGGTTACCCTGCGTGGCCGTTTTTCTCCAACACCCAATCGTGGTGGGACGTGCGCAACGCGGAGAACGTGTTGCTTTTGCATTTCAACGATCTAAAAGCCGATCTCGCTGGGCAAATGCGGGTCATGGCAGATTTTCTTGAGTTTGATATCGACCCGGACAACTGGCCGAAAATGGTCGAACATTGCACGTTCGACTACATGCGAAAACATGCTGACGATTTAACCCCGCGACTCGCGACGAGGTTTACCGGCGGCGCGCGAAGTCTAATCAACAAAGGGACGAACGCGAGGTGGCGAGACACACTGAGCGACGCTGAGGTAGGTAAATACCAAGAATTTGCCGCGAGAAATCTTTCAGAAGATTGTGCGAATTGGCTCGCATCCGGCCGCTCGGCTTGATGCGCGGAACTTGCATGGCCGAGCAACGCGACGAATCAACACAATCGAGGTGTAATACGCACGCCGACGTTGCATCGTCGCGCGGTCCGATTTGAGAGATATAGCTAGCAGGGGTGAGTAGGTTATGCGCTTTGGAATAAATGAAGATTTTCGCAACCCGCAGCAATGGCGTCGGCCGTCCGCTGATTTGTATCGAGATATTTTCGAACAAGTTCGCCTCGCCGAAGAGCTTGGTTACGACAATGTTTGGCTCACCGAGCACCATTTCACTGAGGATGGTTACAACCCATCGTTGCTGACGACAGCAGCGGCAATTGCCGCGCAAACAAGTAAAATACGCATCGGCACGTTTATCCTCTTGTTGCCGTATCTACATCCCGCCATGGCCGCCGAAGATATCGCAAGCGTCGACATCATCTCGAATGGCCGTCTCGATCTTGGGGTGGGTCAGGGCTACTCGTTTCACGAATTCAACGCGCTGAAAATCGAAAGAAAAACCCGCGCGCGTCGGCTCTACGAAGGGCTAGAGATCTACAAAAAGCTTTTCGTCGAAGAATCGGTGACTTTCGATGGCGAATTCACTCAAATCCAGGGTTTAAAGCTATCTCCGAAATCCGTACAGCAGCCGTATCCACCTGTATGGATCGGCGCACGAGGTCCAAAAGGTATTAAGCGAGCCGCGCAAAACGGATACAACTTAATGGCAACATTCGGACCCGATCCGGCGCCGCTATATTTACAAACACTTAAAGAAGAAGGTCGCAATCCGGACGATTTCAAGATTGTGCAACTGCGTTTGGTATACGTCGCCGAAACTGAAGATCAGGCGTGGGCGGACTGCCAAGATCACCTGTTCCATACCCTCGATTTTTATCGCGATATCGTTGTCGATGCCAACGACGCGGAAGGTGACGACGCGTTTATGCCGATAACCCAGCCTGAGCAAATTCGCCATGCGGAGTCTAATGATTTAATCATGGTCGGAACAGTTGATCAGGTTGCCGAAAAAATGGAGAAGTTCGCGAGCGAATACAACTGTACGGACTTGTGTGTTTATTCACAATTTCCGGGCATGGACGTGAGAAAAGTCAACCGTTCAATGGAATTGTTTGCGAAACACATCATGCCGTCGTTTCGGGATTAACGCGCCGATGAAGGTATTGAGCGTGTGATTCCCGATCCCATCGTCTGCCATTGCCTTGGTCCATGCAGCGATTTTCTTAGGTCGATTGCGTATACGCGGCTATTCTATCCATCTACTTAGCCGCCATTGTTAATACTCCAGTCGCTTGCGGCACGTCTCGTTTGCCGTCCAAAATGCGCAATAAATCCAAACCGAGCCGATCCGTAGGTCGTGCGGCCACAAATAACATGTCGAAGAATTTGGGCCAGTTGCGTGTAATAATGGCTGCTATACTCGAACACAATTTTTCAGAGGTGCGTGCTAATGAGTCAAGCTTGGGACAACGACAAAATCATCCGCGTGGACATGACCAATCTGTCCGTGACTATCGAAGATTTTAAAGACGATTGGAAGCTGCTCGGCGGACGCGCATTATCTGCAAAAGTGCTTGTTGATCAATGTGATCCGACCTGCGACCCACTCGGGCCAGACAACGTACTCGTGTTCGCCCCTGGCACCTTAAGCGGCACCTCCGCGCCAACTTCGGGGCGCATTTCAATGGGTTGTAAGAGCCCCCTAACTGGCGGCATAAAAGAGGCAAATGCCGGCGGTGATCCGGGACAAGACTTGATGA
>CAWLAW010000404.1:0-3952 GCA_963854885.1 Gammaproteobacteria bacterium
AATTAGCTCCCCGCTGATCACAAGTTTCGTTAACGACGGTGTGATCGCAGGGGTCGGCAGCGTGATAATATTTTTACCGCAAATCATCATTTTGTTCGCATTTATCATCGTGCTTGAGGATACCGGTTACATGTCGCGTGCGGCATTCTTAATGGACCGCTTAATGCGTTGGTGCGGACTTAGCGGCCAATCGTTTATCCCGATGTTGTCAAGTTTCGCCTGCGCCGTACCCGGTATTATGGCTACTCGGGTCATTCCCGATCGCCGCGACCGAATCGCGACAATAATCGCCGCACCGTTTATGACGTGTTCCGCACGTCTGCCGGTTTATGCGCTACTCATTTCGGCATTCATTCCCTCGCACACCTATCTTGGCGGCTGGGTAAATTTGCATGGCATCGTGTTGCTGGGTTTCTATCTGCTTGGTATCGTCGGTGGCGTTCTCACCGCTTACTTGTTGAATAAAACCTTGCTGCGCGGACCAACACCTACATTTCTTTTAGAAATGCCTCCTTACCGCATTCCGAACCTCAGATCGATGGCGATCAAACTTTACGCCCGGGCGAAGATTTTTTTGATCCGCGCAGGAACGGTGATATTTAGCGTTGCGATTATCATTTGGTTCCTCGCCACGTTTCCCTTGACGCCGCCCACCAGTGGACTAAATACCGACGACCCGGTTGTCGCGCAGATGGCCTTAGAAAACAGCTATCTAGGCACGGCAAGTAAATCCGTAGCACCAGTTTTTTCACCACTTGGCTGGGATTGGAAAGTTACCGCTGCGGTCATTGCATCCTTTCCGGCGCGTGAGGTCGTTATTGCCGTACTTGGAACAATTTATGCAATCGATGATGATGACGAAGGGTCACTTCTGGAGCGCATAAAACAATCTCGACACACTGACGGGCGCCTGGTGTTTACCTTGCCAATGGCGGTCGGATTAATGGTTTTCTATGCACTTTGTCTTCAGTGTATGGCGACGATTGCTGTGATGCGCCGTGAAACAAACACATGGCGCTGGCCGATATTCGCTTGGGTTTACATGTCCGTGCTGGGCTACGGCGGCGCGTTCTTGTGCTTCCGAGTCGGGACCTCCTTCCTGAGCTGATAGCGCATTGCTCATCGTTTGTTACAGCGATGGCGCCCGAATCTTGCTAAATCTCCGAGCTAATCAAATTAGACGGTATACTGCGCGCCCGATGCATGGAACGATAACTAGGAGCTCTACTCGATGTTTCAGGCGACAGATGATGTCAGGATAGACGGTCTAAAACCACTCATCCCGCCGGCAATTCTCATGGAAGAAATGCCTTTAACAGAAGGCGCATCCAACACCGTGTTCACGGCTCGCCGGCTGGCTGACGATATTGTCAAAGGGAACGACGATCGCTTAATCGCTGTGGTTGGACCGTGCTCGATTCACGATACCAAAGCTGCTTTGGAATATGCCGATCAGCTGCGGCAAGTCGCGGCCGCACTGAGCGACGACTTACTCATTATCATGCGAGTGTACTTTGAGAAGCCGCGCACGACAGTAGGATGGAAAGGCCTGATCAACGATCCGCAACTCGACGGTAGTTTCGATATAAACAATGGGCTACGCGCTGCACGTGGATTGCTACTCGATCTTGCGGAACGAGGCCTACCCGCGGGGTCGGAATTCCTCGACGTCATCACCCCCCAATTCATCGCAGACTTGATTAGCTGGGGCGCAATCGGCGCGCGCACAACAGAAAGCCAAGTCCATCGCGAGCTAGCTTCCGGTTTGTCCATGCCGGTCGGATTTAAGAACGGCACCGACGGCAACGTTCAAATAGCAATTGATGCAATAGGCGCGAGTCGTCATCCTCACCACTTCTTGTCGGTGACCAAGCAAGGCATTTCGGCGATCGTTAATACCACCGGAAATGACACCTGCCATTTAATTCTTAGAGGATCTAATTCAGGTCCAAATAGTGACGAATCTTCGGTATCCGACGCGCAGGCGAAATTAACCGGGGCGTCTGTGAACCATCGCCTTATGATCGACTGCAGTCATGGGAATAGTCGCAAGGACCACAGCAAACAACCGGCTGTCGCACAGCAGGTTGCCACTCAGGTTGCTAACGGATCGACGGCAATCATGGGCGTCATGATCGAGAGCCATTTGAAAGCCGGCAAGCAAAATCACCAGGCCGGGACCCCCTTGGTTTATGGCCAGAGTATCACCGACGCCTGCCTAGATTGGGAATCAACAGTGCCTGTACTCGAGCAATTAGCTGCTGCTGTGCGCGATCGCCGCAGAAAATGAGCCGCCTACCCTACCCGCCGGTGGCAGGGACAGAGGCATACCTACCTACGCCCAAATTGGGCCGGTAACTCCGCCCCGCCGTACATGAAGCGGCACTGGTTTTTTGGTTTACCCGATTACGGGCGAACCAGGCGGCTTATGCTTCCACACTCACCGGTATTTTTCCGATCAGGCTTCGCCATTTTTTCGGACCTGTTTCGTGGACAGACTCACCTTTAGCATCGACGGCCACCGTTACTGGCATGTCTTCGACAACGAACTCGCGGATCGCTTCCATACCGAGCTCTTCGAATGCGATCAGTCGCGAAGATCTGACTGCCTTAGACACAAGATAAGCGGCGCCGCCAATGGCCATTAAATAAACCGCCTTATGTTTTTTTATAGCTTCGATCGCTTCAGGGCCACGCTCGGCTTTGCCAATCATCCCGAGTAAGCCCGTTTTATCTAGCATCATCTCTGTGTACTTATCCATACGTGTCGCCGTCGTCGGCCCAGCCGGGCCAACGACTTCGTCCCGCACAGCGTCCACCGGACCGACGTAGTAAATAAATCGGTTGTTAAAATCGACGCCATCCGGGAGATCTTCGCCGCGCTCAAGCATTTCTTTAATTCGTTGATGCGCAGCATCCCGCCCAGTTAGCATCGCGCCATTGAGCAATAGTGTTTCCCCGGGCTGCCAGCTCGCAACCTCTGCAGGCGTAACAGTATCCAAGTTCACGCGTCTCGCCGTCTCACCAACAGACCAGGATATCTCGGGCCAGTCAGATAATTTCGGCGTCGGTAGTTGCGCGATCCCCGAGCCATCGAGCTTGAAGTGAATATGCCGAGTTGCCGCGCAGTTTGGAATCATGGCAACGGGTTTTGACGCCGCGTGTGTCGGGAAATCTTTAATCTTTACGTCGAGCACAGTCGTTAATCCGCCTAAGCCCTGCGCGCCGATACCCAATGAATTGACCTTCTCATAGAGTTCGATGCGCAGCTCTTCGATACCATTTGTTGGGCCCCGTTCGATGAGTTCTTGCATATCAATGGGATCCATCAGGGCGTCTTTAGCCATTACCATGGCTTTCTCCGCCGTACCGCCAATGCCGATGCCCAACATGCCGGGAGGACACCAACCTGCGCCCATCGTTGGAACAGTTTTCAGCACCCAATCGACGATACTGTCGTTTGGATTGAGCATTATGAATTTAGATTTATTCTCTGAACCGCCGCCTTTAGCTGCTACGGTGATGTCGAGTTCGTCACCCGGCACAACGCTCATGTGAATAACGGCAGGCGTATTATCCTTGGTGTTCGCTCTCGCGCCGGCGGGATCGGCAACAATTGATGCCCGAAGCTTGTTATCGGGATGCAGGTAAGCGCGTCGCACGCCTTCGTTAATCATGTCTTCTAAGCCGCAATCTGCCTGCCACTGAATGTTCATCCCGATCCGACAGAAAACCGTAACAATTCCCGTGTCCTGACAAATCGGTCGGTGGCCTTCAGCGCACATTCTAGAATTGATCAGTATTTGCGCCATCGCGTCCTTAGATGCTTGCGACTCCTCTAGGTCGTAAGCCCTGGCGAGATTTTTAATGTAATCCGGCGGATGGTAGTAAGAAATGTACTGTAGTGCATCGGCTACACTTTGAATGACATCTTCCTGATTAATCGTCACCA
>CAWLAW010000405.1:0-3919 GCA_963854885.1 Gammaproteobacteria bacterium
TCGACGAACTTAAACAGGCAGTGCCCAGCGGAGGTTCAAGCTTAGCAAAGGCAATGGCTGCAATAAATCGACTGTCCCCGAAGCCCGACAACATTTTCCTCATCACCGACGGTCTCCCGACGCAAGGATTGTCCCCTCCCAAAGGCACAACAGTTAGCGGTCGGCAACGCGTGCGTTTATTTGAAGATGCTTTCTCGAACGTTCCACGAGGGATACCAATCAATACGATCCTCCTGCCAATGGAGGGCGATCCGCTAGCTGCCTGGGCCTATTGGCAAATTGCAGTCCAATCTAAGGGCGCCTTTCTAACACCTGCGAAAGATTGGCCATGAGTCTCCACCGACGAGGAAACGAGCCCAGCAGCATCGCGTTCTTAGACGTAATGACGTGCGGCTTCGGTGCCATCATTTTATTATTGATGATAGCGAAATTTGGTGACCCACCAGAAATCGTCAGCGAAGATCCGCGCGCCGCACAAATTTCCGCAATGCAGCGCGCTCTTATTAATTTGCGCGACGAAGTGGCGAGTGAGGAACAGGCACAATCGGCCAAGCGCGAGCAACTCACTGCGTGGCAAAAAGAATCACAAAAAATGCGGCTTAGCTTAAAGACGCTTCGAACAAGTACGAAAAAAAGTACGAGCGATGCGGCACTAAACGCAATAGTCGCCGGAGAGTTGAAAACTGCTCATCAGGAACTCACCGAAGAAATGCAGCGGCTCTACGCACAGCGCAATAGGAAGCGAAATCGAAAGGATCTCATCGGCGGTATTCCGGTGGATAGCGAGTATATTGTTTTTATTATCGACACCTCAGGTAGCATGTTTCGCTATGCATGGCCTAAGGTGATTTCACAGATCGTCGAAACGTTAGAAGTCTATCCAAAAGTTAAAGGCATCCAAATTCTCAATGACATGGGCAGCTATATGTTCACAAGCTATAGCGGCCAATGGATCCCCGACACGCGCGGGCGACGAAAAGCCGTCATTGATCGCCTACGAAACTGGAACGCTTTTAGTAACAGTAGTCCGACTGAAGGAATAATGGCGGCGATCCGAACGTTCTATAGTCCCGATAAGAAAATAAGCTTGTTTGTTTATGGCGACGAATTTACCGGCCGATCAATACGGGAAGTAGTCGATTTCGTCGGTAAATTAAACCGTACCGATGCGTCGGGGAAACCACGCGTTCGAATTCATGCTATCGGATTCCCGGTGCAGGCCGCGAATCCACCTCACCTTCAAGCCACTGGCATCCGGTTTGCGTCACTCATGCGCGAACTAACCCGACGGAACGGCGGAACGTTTGTGGGATTAAACGAATTTCGATAATTCGACGGTCTTAAAGGCCAACGTTTAGAAGTCACGAGATTAGAAGAGATATTTGTGCCGTGTTCCTCTTTGCGGAATCACTTCTTGATCCCTCTATTCGGATGGATCATCGATATCAAATAGATCTTGAAGCTGTGTGACGGGATCCGTTTGATCGCTTGGGTTGTTAGGCAAACCAAACAGATCGTTAAGATCGTCGAAGGCGGCCGGTAAGTTATCCAATGCATGTCGCGGATCAGCGGAGTGCGCTAGCTCGAGGTAACCGCAAAAATTCGCTCTAGTCTTGTCCGAGACGAATTCCGCAACAGGTTCCTTGCATGCGTTATTAACCCGCGTGTCGTAGAATTTGCACATACGGCAAACATGTAGATCGCGCCCGCAATTTGAACACTCTTCAGTTCTCGAAAGAGGCAGAAGCAGCTCGCCGAGTTCGAGGTCGCACTTCCAACATTTCACACCATTTTCCGGCATCACCGATATCCGAGTCCGAGCACTGTGCGTGAATTTTAGCGTGCCGCGGCCCCACAATGATAGGAATTAGTGGCGTTCTCTCGCCCACGAAGGCGTATTTCGATGGTAGGCAAGCCGAACCCTGAGATGTGGCTTATGAGCGAACCAGGAGGACAAACAGTAGACGTTCGAGGCGCGATCTTTCGAAAGAAGTAAATTCTTCGGTTAAATATTGTCTAGATGATAGTCAGACAGATCGAACGTTGGCTCTATGCCGAGCACTTCATCGGCAACTGCCCGCCCAGCACCGGCTGCCATCGTCCATCCCAAATGACCGTGGCCGGTATTGACGAACAGGTTTTTAATGGGTGTTTTTCCCATGATCCCAACGCCTCGGGGTGTCATTGGCCGTAATCCCGTCCACCGATCAGTTGCGGCTAAATTTTCGTGTCGCTCATACTCGGGATACATCGATCGTAACAATTTGAACAAATTCTCAATTCTGCTCTTCGTCAATGCGTGGTTATACCCAGCGAATTCGGCCGTTCCCGCAACGCGCAATCGATCTCCAATTGGGCAAACGGCCGCATGGAAGTGATCGTCAATAACAGGCATCGATGGCGGGTTTCGCCAAGTTCCAACGGGCGCGGTTATTGAATATCCTTTTACTGGCTGCACGGGAATATGAAGTCCAACAGTACGCGATAACAATGGCGTAAAGCTTCCAGCAGCTAAGACATATTTGTCGGCAAGAAATCGTTTCGATCCCGATTCTACTGCTTCGATTGACGAGCCTTTCCGACTCAGTTTCGTGACCCGGGTATCGAAACTAAATTCAACGCCGTTTCGTTGGCAAATTCCTTGCAGCGCTAAACAGAATTTAAACGCGTCTCCAGATTCATCTTGCGGGTAGTAGATTGATCCGGCAATACGCTCTGAAATTGGGTTTAGCGCCGATTCTAGCGCCACCGTCCTCTCTCTATCTAACAGTTCAAAGTCAACACTCGTATTAGAAAAACTATCGAAGAATTGAGACGCGCGCTCAAGATCTTCCGCAGAGGAATAGATCGTCATCGTGCCACGCGCTCGAAAATCGTACTCCAACTGTTCTGCAGCCCGTAGACGCGCCATTTCTTGAATCGAATACTGAGCAAGGCGTGCATTACATTCAAGGTTAGCGAGGAAACGCTCATGCTTAGAATTGCGTAGAAACGATACTCCCCATCCGAGCATTTTTGGGATGGCGTTTGCACGTAGTAACACTGCCGAGTCTTCGCGACCGATAGAACGTAACACTGTCGATAGGATACCCGGCGAATTCCATGGGCTGGCCTGACTCGCGTGGAGCATCGCACCATTCGAAAAACTGGTTTCACGAGCAGAGGAATCTTGACGATCGATCACCAGAACTTCCGCACCAGACTGCTGCAGGTAATATGCAGTTAGCAACCCCATCAATCCACTACCGATTACTGCTACGCGCATTTTAGCTCCGATTGGCGAGAAAGATTCTGCGACTTCCGGCTATGTAATATCACTGTCACGCATTGGTAAATACTACCACCTAGAGATTCTGGGCCTAACCTTTGATGAATTACGCAACAGTCTGGTTAATGTCGCCGTCGGAAGTCTTCAGTGAAGCAAAACCTGGTGGTTGTTTGGATCGAGGTTACCGCATCAGCTAATAATTAAGTGGCGCGTTGAAAATGAGTCCGTCGGTTATTGAACTCGAGCACGCAAGTTGTTGTGATCGAGAAAGGCGGGGTAATAGCTAACTACGAATGGGTGCGCATCACCGCGCTGCATTGCGTGGCAAAAACTTGATGCCACGAGTCGAGTTCGAATCGACCCGTGGCAAGGTCAGTCGACTTAAGCCACGACGTCCTTAATCGCTTTCATCGCAGTCGCCCTCACTGAGAGACTCGCCGGTTTTGCTTCGACCTTCACCATCTCACCGGTAAATGGATTGCGTGCCATGCCCGCCTTGCGCGCAGCCTTTTTAACACGACGGAGTTTAATTCCGACTTCTGGAATTGTGAGCTCACCCGATCCTCGGGCCGCGAGGTGACGGGATGCTAGTTCCTTAGTTGCAGCAAATACTGCTTGGATATCTTTTTTCGCAAGACCGGTTTCTTCCGC
>CAWLAW010000406.1:0-3910 GCA_963854885.1 Gammaproteobacteria bacterium
CCAGAGAACCCCGTTACTTATGAGGCAATTCTCGATGTGGATCGTTTAGAACACTGGCTGAATTTGCTGTCCGATGCGCAATATTTTGCCTTCGATACGGAAACTACGAGTCTCGACTATATGGCTGCGGAGCTTGTGGGTCTGTCGTTTTCGGTTGCACCGGGCAGTGCAGCCTATGTGCCTGTCGGCCACAATTACCCCGGTGCACCAACTCAGCTGGGGCGTGATTTCGTATTGGAAAAAATGCGTCCGCTACTGGAAGACAGCGGCAGGCCAAAGCTCGGGCATCACTTAAAATATGACCGTAATGTGCTTCTGAATCACGGCATTACGCTAAACGGTATAGCGTATGACACGATGCTTGAGTCGTACGTTCTCAATAGCGTCGCGAGCCGACATGATCTGGATACGCTTGCGTCGAAACATCTAAATCGCAGCACCATTCATTATGAAGATGTTGCCGGAAAAGGCGCGAAGCAGATCGGATTCAACGAAGTATCTGTTGAGCAGGCGACCCCCTATGCAGCAGAAGATGCCGAAGCGTGTTTGTGCTTACACCGGAAGTTATTCCCCGAGCTCGAGAAAACGAAATCATTACTCAATGTATTCACTGAAATCGAACGGCCGCTAATTCCGGTGTTGTCACGTATCGAGCGGCGCGGCGTGCTCATCGACGGCGATATGTTAGCGAGTCAAAGCAGCGAATTAAAGCAGCGATTGAATGAGTTGGAATCCGAAGCACACGACATCGCAGGAGAAGTATTTAACATCGGATCCCCAAAGCAAATTCAAAGCATTTTATTCGACAAGCTCGGCCTTCCTGTCAAAGCGAAAACCCCAAAAGGGCAACCGTCGACCGCAGAAGCGGTGTTAGCTGAGTTAGCCGATGACTACCCGCTACCGAAATTAATTCTCGAACACCGCGGCCTGAGCAAGCTAAAATCAACTTACACCGATAAATTGCCACTCGAGATTGCGCCGAGCAGTGGCAGGATCCATACAAGTTATCATCAAGCGGTTGCCGCCACTGGGCGATTGTCCTCATCGGATCCGAATTTGCAGAATATTCCGATCCGAAGCGCCGAAGGGCGGCGCATCCGACAAGCGTTTATCGCGCCGCCAGGACGCCTATTAATCGCGGCCGATTATTCGCAAATTGAGCTGCGAATAATGGCTCACCTCTCGGGTGACGAACGCTTGTTAGAGGCGTTTAAGACTGGCACGGATGTCCATCGGGCAACTGCGGCCGAAATATTCAACACGAGCGTAAGCGACGTCAACGACGAGCAAAGACGCGCGGCAAAGGCCGTTAATTTCGGTCTAATTTACGGTATGTCAGCTTTTGGATTAGGGCGACAGCTCGGCATCGATCGCGGGTCGGCACAGGAATACGTCGATTTATATTTTGCGCGCTATCCTGGAGTTCGGGTATTCATGGACGAAACGAAAGAAGTCGCGCGCGAACGCGGTTACGTTGAAACGATATTCGGACGCCGACTGTATCTCCCAGAGATCGCCGCGCGAAACGCGCAACGGCGCCAATACGCCGAGCGCACAGCGATAAATGCACCGATGCAAGGAACCGCCGCAGATATCATCAAACGGGCGATGATCGACGTCGATCGGTGGATAGAAGGGAGTCAGGCGCCGGCGACCCTAATCATGCAAGTTCACGATGAATTGGTACTCGAGGTGGACGAGGGCGCAGCAGATGCGGTTACCGCGCAAGTCTGCGAATTGATGGAAAACGCCGCTCAATTGACGATACCACTTGTAGTCGATGCCGGTCGGGGGTTGAATTGGGACGAGGCGCATTAGAATAGGCAGAGGCAGCATTACAGCTCTGTTGCACGCTTTAGCGCGAAACCTTAATGATTGTGCTAAAATCTCAGGTCAAATAGATTAGATAAATAGAAGCCGCCCACCGGCAAACCGCTGCCGCGAAACCGGATTACGAAAAAAGCCCGATCGTCATGTTGTTGATCCCCGCAATCGATATCAAAGACGGAAAATGTGTCCGTTTAAAGCAAGGACGCATGGCCGACGAGACCGTGTATTCCGAGGACCCATTGGCTATGGCCGAACGCTGGGTGAACGCTGGCGCGCGGCGCCTACACATCGTCGACCTCGACGGAGCAATCCGTGGGAAACCCGTAAATTCCACTATAATTCATGATATTGCGGAGCGCTTCCCTGAGGTGCCAATACAAGTTGGCGGCGGGATCCGCGACGAGGACACTATTCAGGCATACCTAGATGCTGGGGTGCGCTATGTCATTTTAGGCACCAAGGCGGTTACATCCCCTCACTTTGTCTCCGATGTTGCACTCGAATTTCCCGGCCACATCATTGTTGGATTAGACGTCCGCGACGGCAAAGTCGCGATCGAAGGGTGGTCGAAATTGTCACGTCACGACGCTATCGATCTAGCCCAACAATTTGAGCACGATGGGGTAGCTGCGATTGTGTTTACCGATATTCATCGTGACGGGATGATGGACGGTTTAAATATCGAGGCGACGGTCGCATTCGCGAAGGAATTAGCGATTCCGATCATCGCATCCGGGGGCGTAACAAACTTAGACGATATCCGTCTGCTTTGCTCTGTCGAAGAGGAAGGCGTCACCGCGGCAATAACCGGTCGCGCGATCTACGAAGGGTCCCTTGATCTTAAGGAAGCGCAAGAACTAGCTGACCAATTGAGCCCAACCGAACAACCCTAATGGCCTTGGCAAAACGGGTAATCCCTTGCCTCGATGTGGATGCGGGACGAGTCGTCAAAGGTGTTAAATTCGTTGACATCAAGGACGCTGGCGATCCAGTCGAAGTTGCGAAGCGTTACAACGAACAAGGTGCCGACGAAATAACCTTTCTCGATATCACCGCGAGTCATGAACGTCGAGAGACGATGATCGGTGTTGTTGAACAGGTAGCGAGCGAAGTATTTATCCCGTTAACTGTCGGCGGTGGTGTGCGCACGGTGGAAGACGTTCGCGGTTTGCTGATGGCTGGCGCAGATAAGGTTTCTATTAACACCGCGGCCGTCGACAATCCAGGTTTCGTCCAACAAGCGTCGAGCAAGTTTGGATCCCAATGTATTGTCGTTGCAGTAGACGCACGACGTGTCGAGGGGCAGGCTTACAAATGGGAAATTTTCACCCACGGTGGCCGAAAAGCGACCGGCATCGACGCGGTTCAATGGTGTGCCCATATGGCTGAGTTGGGCGCCGGTGAAATATTGCTAACGAGCATGGATCGCGATGGGACGCGTGATGGGTTTGACATCGAATTAACTCGCGCCGTTGCCGATGCAACCACAATTCCAGTAATCGCTTCGGGCGGCGTCGGGTCACTTGAGCATTTAAGTAGTGGCGTACGTGAGGGGCATGCAGATGCTGTGCTTGCGGCAAGCATATTTCATTTTGGCGAGCATACGGTTGGCCAAGCGAAGCAGCGCATGCGCGATGACGGAATAGAAGTGCGGTTATGAATTGGTTGGACGAAATAAAATGGAATAGTGATGGCTTGTTACCCGCAATCACTCAAGCTCACGATTCGGGAAGAGTACTCACGCTTGCCTGGATGAACCGCGACGCGCTGCGGTCAAGCGTCGACGAGCAACGCGCTGTATATTGGTCTCGATCGCGACAAAAACTTTGGCGCAAAGGCGAACAATCGGGACACGTTCAGCGACTGTTAGAGCTGCGTCTCGATTGCGATGGCGACGCTATCTTGCTTCGAGTCGAGCAAATCGGTGGTATCGCGTGTCATACTGGACGCGAAAGCTGTTTTTTCCGGGTATACGGCGACGGACAATGGGTCGAGAGCGATCCGGTGCTCAAGGATCCGGCCGATATTTACGGCTAAATGCTGTAATCGTAAGGAAGAAACGCGATGTCGAGTGAAACAT
>CAWLAW010000407.1:0-3892 GCA_963854885.1 Gammaproteobacteria bacterium
TTTGCCGGCGCTAGTGCCGCTCGGCGAATTTGTTGCGCTTTGTCGATAGTGCCCTGTGGATCGTCTGACACAGCCGCAGTATCAATTTGCACCTCGCCGCTAATTGCATAGAGGCCGCCATCAGGTACGCGAGTAAATTGGAACGAGGCGCTGCCTTTAGCGAGACCACCGGAGGCCGCAATATGTGCTTGCTCATGCGCCCTAACCGTTTGATCACGCGACTGCAGCTCTTTGACCAAAGCACTATCGGTTGACGCCTTCGCCCTCTCCGCCTGTTGTACTCCGCCGGCCGCGTGTGGCCGCGCGCTGGCCGCTGCGTTTTGAATATGTGGCGTTGTATTTAAATGAATCATAGCGACTAATTGATCGTCCGATCTAATTAGCGGCCGCAAGGACCAATTCTGTAGGCCGCGACAGTCGATCACCTCGTGTATGATGCGCAACCCGGGCCACTTCACGGTCCACAACAAGAACGCTCGTTGCGCATGAATCAAATAATATTTTGGCTGAGCGCCGCCGCTTTTATTATCGTTGCGATAATGCGTGTCACCGATCCGATTCTGCCGATCATCGCATCCGAGTTCGATCTAACTGTTGGCCGGGCGAGCATCGTGGTAACAGCGTTCGCGCTACCGTATGCGCTCGTGCAACTATGGTGCGGACCGCTTGGGGACCGCCTTGGGAAACTTAAAATTATCGTCGCCGCGCTTGGTGCGTCGTCGATATTTACTCTGCTTTGCGCGCTCGCGACCAGCATCGAAATGCTCGCCGTACTACGATTTATGGGTGGAGTGACGACGGCAGCGGTCGTGCCGTTATCGATGGCATTCATCGCCGATCACTTTGCTTACGAAGTGCGCCAACCAGTTATTGCGCGCTACCTCAGTGGCCTCATCATGGGTCAAATCGCTGGTGGAAGCCTGGGTGGCATCATGGCGGAATTGTTTGGTTGGCGCGTTATTTTTATCGTTTTTGGCGTGATCGTTGCGGCCATGTGCTACCTAGTTTGGCGCTACTCGCACCATCATCAAGAAATTGTCCATCGGGCACCTCTTTACGGACGCGCCTTGTTTACTCCCTACCTTGCGTTGCTACGACAACGCCGTCCGCGGAACGTGATCATAACGGCGTGCATCGAGGGATTTTTCTTCTTCGGCGCCGGCGCATTTCTTGGTGCGTTTTTACACGACACCTTTAATCTTAGTTATACATCGGTGGGGTTGCTGCTAGCTTGCTTTGGGCTCGGCAGTTTGATCTATTCACGCACCGCGAGCGTAATTATCCGCGCGCTAGGCGAACGTCGGATGGTGATTGCTGGAAGCATCACCATGTCCTGTTGCTACCTCGGTTTTGCCTACGCGCCGAGCTGGTTAATCGCTCTGCCAATACTCGTCACGTGCGGCTTCGGATTCTACCTGTTACACAATACCTTACAGACTCTGGCTACGGAACTTGCCCCTGATGCGCGCGGTACGGCGGTTTCGCTATTCGCGTTTTGTTTGATTCTCGGGTAGGGCGCGGGGGTCGCATTTCTCGGCTCGGTTATCGATAAATTTGGCTATAAACCAGCATTTATTCTCGTCGCCGCGGCCGTGCTATGCCTAGGACTTTGGTTTCAGTCCAAACTGAAAATCGATCCGAGCATCACCGCTGCGCCGTAGTTACGGGAAGTATGCCGACGCCTCACCTAAGTGACTTGGCGATCGGATGCGGCCCGCCGTCGTGCCGCTAACTACTGAAAATTCGGCGACTATGCTCCATAATCAAGCGACCGGACTAGCTGGCCAAATTCCCATTATCGGCCGGTCAACGCTTACATAATGGACAAGGAATCGAAATGCGCCGAAAAATTTTCAAAACTGTAACAACTCTCGGCACGCTGACAATGTGGCTCTTGTTATCAAGTAACGCAGGTGCAGGCCCCGATCATGGCACGAACCCAAACAATGTTCCGTTGTGGCAACTCACCCCCGAACAAATTGCCGCCCAGGTAAACGTAGTTCGAGCGGGCAAGGATCTCACCCCAAAGAACTGGCCAGGGGGCGCAAAAGTTGCCGTGAGTTTCTCTTTTGACGTCGATACCGAGCCGGTTTGGATGGGGTTTCAAAAACAAACAAGCCCATCATATATGTCACGCGGCGAGTATGGTGCCCGGGTTGGCATGCCACGGATCATGGCTTTGCTCGAGGAGCATGAAATCACTGCAACGTTTTTCATTCCGGCAGTCTCCATGTTGTTGCATCCAGAAGTCGTTCAAGAATTGCGTAAACATCCAGAGTATGAAATCGGCTTTCATTCGTACGTGCACGAGAACCCGCTGGATTTGAGCGAATCTGAAGAACGCATGGTGTACGAAAAAGCCATGGCGATATTCATTGAGCAAGTCGGTAAGAAACCCGTCGGTTTTCGATCCGCCGCGTGGGATTTAACCCCGTCTACGATTAAATTAGTACAGGAAATGGGGTTTCTCTACGAAAGCAGCATGATGGCCGACGATCGCCCGTATCAGCTGCTCGCCGCCGGAAAGGATACCGGACTAGTAGAACTACCGGTGGAGTGGATCCTTGATGATTGGCCATACTTTCAAGTGAGTTGGCCGTCCAAACATGTCGCGATGCGCAATGCGGACGACGTGTACTCCATTTGGAAAGAAGAATTCGATGGCGCCTATGACGAAGGCACGGCATATATTCTAACCATGCATCCGCAGGTGATTGGCCACCGCTACCGAATGCAAATGCTTGATCGCTTAATTACTTACATGAAAGAGAAACCCGGTGTTTGGTTTGCCACGCATGAAGAGATTGCACGCTATGTAATAGCAGAAGCCGCAAAATAACCCTAATCGCGGCACGGTTTTTATTTATTCCAATTCGTCGAGCGGTACCTGGGGTGTATGCGTCAACACGCTGTGGATAACCGTTTCAGATTCAAAATAGACTGAGTAGCCCGGATAACGCCAAATTGAAATCGGGGGATCGCCGACCGGACCCGATTTGCTCTCGGGTAAGCCGAACTGATCAAGAACACTATCGGCGCTCATCCCTCTGAACGGCCTCGGTAAATTTTGTTTCTCCGGCGCCTGCTGCCCGACCGGAATGTTAATTACTTCGGCAGCGGAAGCTGCACTGAATAGTATCGCAATCAGCATCACAATGCTGGGTAACTCGTTGATCGAACTTAACTTCACATTAACTGCCTGCCCTTGCCCGATGTGCTCATCCAAAAGCCACGCGCTTCACACGCCACGCTTGTTTAGCTCAGCGCGACTACGGCGTTTCCCACCGCTTTAACTTCTCCGGTTTGATCCGCTGCCGCGATTTCCACTCGGACGCAGCTCTCACCTTCATCAGTAAACTTTTCGACTATTTTGCCGCTGGTGGTTATCGCGTCGCCGATGCACGTCATCGCCTGAAAACGTGTGTCAAAAGAGCGGATAGCATCTTGCTGTACCCAACCGGTTAAGGTTCGTCCCATATACGCCATGATCAACATGCCATGAGCAATAACATCGTCCAGCCCTGCTTCCTTCGCGAAATCACTATCAACATGCAGCGGATTGTGATCCCCAGAGGCGCCGCAATAAATCGCTAAAGCGTGGCGCGTCATCGGTGGCATGTTCAACGACGGGATCTCGTCGTCGACATTAACTGAACTAAAGTTTGGCGTTGCCATTAAATATTCCCCTCAAGCGTTGCGGATCGCTATCGAGCGACGAAAACTGGCGACCGAGTCGCCGTGTTGATTGGTGACGAAAACGTCTTGAATGACAAACTCCAATGCACCATTTTTTTTATCGTAAATGTCTGCAATCTCGGAATTGAATGTCATAACGTCGCCGGCATGAGCCGGTCGGTCATACTTAAATGATTGTCCACCGTGCAGCGCGCGC
>CAWLAW010000408.1:0-3860 GCA_963854885.1 Gammaproteobacteria bacterium
ATTGCAGCGTCGCCAACAAGATTATCGATGGCATCGAGGGGATAGGACTGCTTGGTTAGCTTCGCCAACACGGGACCTAGCGACCCTGCAAGACCGAGGCCCAAGGCAAATAATCTCGATGGAACCCACAGCAAAATCTCATGTAACCGCCGTACCAATGCAAGCTCCGCTCCGTTCACTGCGTCTGCACGACTAAGCACACTGGCCATGCGAAATAATAACGCGCCAAGTGGACCCAATACCGCAAACCACATTGCTGGCGCAAAAACTCTCTCATTAGAGACAATTGCAATTGCACGCTGATAGGCGGCATCACTATTTAACCCAGATGAATAAATATGGTTAAGAAAATTGCCATTTGTCGATGCGTTGGCATCGTCGGTCGGATCCCTATAAGCATTGGAATACAGCTCGATGTCTCGACCCGTGTCACCGGGCCCGAAGCACCACAGCAATAGCGCGATTCCTCCGAGAAACGTGAGAATCGTAGATTCGATCCAGAGGTAGGAAAAACCGTAGCCCAATAGCGCGCATGGCAGGGCAATAGAAATTAATATGGAAATCGGACCAAGCAATTTCCGCGAGCCTACGTCGCCAGCTAACCACATATGCCAAACGGAACACCAATGCATGGAACGCAGCGGCGAAAAGCTTTTGTACGTCGCTTCGATAACGCAACACAGGAAAATAATTAGAAAGATCACGTTAGATTTCTGTCGATCGAGATTGTCGTTTTACGTCGAGCTCGCGTCGCGTCCGATGCCAGTCGAAATTCGGACCTGGATCGGTTTTGCGTGACGGCGCAATATCACAATGTCCGACAATTCGACCGTCGGTCACATTCGGGTAACAGCGGACTAATTCGACGAGCACCTCGATAAGCGAATCGTATTGGGCATCAGTAAATTCTTTTTCATCGCACCCTTCAAGCTCAATACCAATTGAAAAATCATTACAGCGGGCTTTGCCTTCGAACGACGATTCTCCGCAATGCCAAGCGCGATTGCCAGTTGCAACGAATTGTTTTAGTGCGCCGTTACGTTCAATTAAAAAATGCGACGATACTTTTAGTCCGTCGATGGATTTGAAATAGGGGTGCTCTGCAACGATTAGCTCGTTTTGAAATAAACGTTCAATGTAGTCCCCGCCAAATTGGCCTGGCGGCAAGCTGATCGCATGAATGACTATCAAATCTACGACACTTCCAGACGGACGGCGGTCGAAATTTGGCGAAGCAACAATCGTGGCTCGTTCACACCATCCGGCGATCGGGTTTAACACGTCGTGGTTCGGCAATTTAGAACGCTATTTAGGCGCGACGAGCCAACACTAGAGAAAACGGATGCGCCGATGCCTCAAAATGAGATTCCACTGTAAATCCCGCGCTGAGCAGCAAATTCTCCAGCGTTTCACGGGTAAATTTCCGGCTGATTTCTGTGCGTATACCATCGCCTTCCTTAAATGAAAGCGAACGTTGCAACCCGTCAAACCAAACATTTTGATCACACATGCAAACCAAATGCATCTCGATTTGGTTTTCATCAGGGTTATAGAACGCATAATGCTCGAAATTGGACCGATCGAAATCCGCGCCCATCTCGCGATTTAGGACGTCAAGTAAATTGAGATTAAATTCCGCCGTAATTCCTGCAACATCATTGTAGGCGGCGTGCAAAATTTCGGGCTGTTTAACTCTATCCGCGCCAAGTAACAGTTGGTCATCGCTGCTCATTAATTCGCGAACTTCGCATAAAAAATCGATTCCCTGCGCCTCAGTGAAGTTTCCAATCGTGCCGCCAAGAAACATAAGAAGGTTTTTGCCACTTGCAACGGGAAGATTACCTAAGCCGGCCGTGTAGTCTCCCGATAATGGCGCAACGTCTAACCAGGAGTACTTTTCGGCAAGCTCTTCACCGCTTTTGATCATGACGTCGTCGCAGACATCAAACGGGACATAGGTCGGATAACATTCGTATTTCGAACACGCATCGAACAGATGACGAATTTTTCGCGACATTCCGCTACCGAATTCGATAATCTGGGATGGGTTTACGTTCGCGATAATGTCGTCGGCGGATTGCTTAAGTAGCGCATCTTCCGTTCGAGTCGGGTAGTACTCAGGTTCATCGCAGATTTGATCGAAGAGTTCGGAACCACGATCATCGTAGAAATACTTAGCCGGAAGTTGTTTACGAGCAGAGAACAATCCGCTCGTCACGTCATCCTTTAGGCTCGCTACAGATTTCGTGGGGCGAACGGGTCGGCATATAATCTCATTTTCTACGTGGGTATCCATACGTCGGCACCAAATGTTGGTTTACAGTTAGGGTAATTTGCGACAGCACGCTTTGATTCTTATCGATGCACAATTATAGATTAACACTCGCGCGGGGAAAACGACATATCGTTTGTTTAAAAACCTACTGGACTCTATTTCACCGCCGAAGCAATGGTCTGTTAGCTTGAGCAGTTCCCGGCGCATTGGGGCGACGATGTATGTTCTTGCGAGCATCCTTGTAATCGCCCTTTTTACATTTCTGTTCGGGGACGCTATGGAGAAGCAACGCAACCCGAACAGCAACCCGAGCTCTGAAGATTTAGCTAACGGGGGGAAATCGATTACTCTTCGGCGCAATAGAGCTGGCCACTACGTGCTCAACGGTACGGTCAATGACCAACCTGCCGAGTTTTTAGTCGATACCGGTGCAACCGCGGTGTCGGTCTCCCGATCATTTGCTAAACGTCTAAAACTTTCCGAAGGACAAGCCATGCAGGCTGTGACTGCGAACGGCTTGACTATCGCCTATGCGACACAAATCGATAGCTTGGTGGTGGGTGAAATCGAGGAACTGAACGTACGAGCCAGCATCGTACCGAACCTTCCGGGCGATCAAATCTTGCTCGGTATGAGTTTTCTAAAACGCTTGGATTTTACGCAACGCGGCGATACGCTCATTTTGACTCAGCAGCAACGCTCGAATTAACTGTCTATTCATTAATCAACGTCTTTAGAGAAAGTATGTTACTTACACTTGAATTGGCTTTGAACGATTTGGTCAGCCTCGTCTGGGGAGAGTTTGTCCTCATCCCGCTCCTATCGATGGTAGGTCTGTTCTTAATGATCGGCTTGCGCGCAGTGCCGTGGCGTTATTTACCATTCGCCATCGGATTACTGCGCCGGTCACATTCAAGCAGCGCAGCCGGTGAAATATCGCCGTTTCAAGCGTTGATGACCGCCTTGTCCGCGACCATTGGCACGGGCAACATTGCTGGGGTTGCAACCGCAATCTACTTCGGCGGACCAGGTGCGGTGTTCTGGATGTGGATAATCGCGCTGATCGGAATGGCGACGAAATACAGTGAGGCGTTACTAGCCGTCAAGTTTCGACAAGTTGACAGCAACGGGCACTTCGTCGGCGGCCCAATGTATTACATCAAAAATGGACTCGGCGCGCGTTGGTCTTGGCTCGCAAGCGCCTTCGCAATATTCGGCATGATCGCAGCGTTCGGAATCGGCAATATGGTTCAATCCAATTCCGTGGCCGACGTCTTGTCATCGGGCTATGCCATCGATACAAGACTTACAGGGGTTGTTCTCGCGGCATTGACGGCCGCCGTAATAATCGGTGGGATTCGACGCATCGCCGATGTCGTGCAACGACTCGTACCGTTTATGGCGGTCAGCTATTTGCTCACGGCACTGCTGATTCTCGTTTTGAATTTCGAGCTCATTCCTGGTGCGTTTACCGTCATTGTATCGAGTGCGTTCAACGGTCACGCCGCGAGTGGCGGATTCCTCGGTGCGACAATATGGATGGCCGTGCGCTGGGGGTTTGCGCGCGGGATTTTCTCGAACGAAT
>CAWLAW010000409.1:0-3857 GCA_963854885.1 Gammaproteobacteria bacterium
GCCCATTTGCGTCGACGACGCGAAAGGTGAGATTGGAATGGCCGCCCGCAATTAGCGAAAACGCCAGCGGCGCGACCACCTCCTCAATGTTGTCGCAGAGCCACCGAGTAACTGCTTTGACATTTATGCCTTCGATCATTTGCCACACGAACCTGTCTGTTAAAACCGCGAAGATGTCACGATGGCGCGCCGCATTCAATCGCTTTTGGGAAGCCTGCGGTGTGTAGCACACGTTGTACGGACTATATATTCCTACACAGGAGTAGTAGTGTAATGTCGCCGGACATATCACCTGCCTGAAATTTCGTTATCTCACTGATAATGCGCTCGCCCATTTCAATGACGGGTTTTCCGCGATTCGTCCGTAGCAGTTCCTCGAATTTCTGCTCCCCGAAAAACTCCTTGGCTGGCGAACGAGCGTCCGTTATACCATCGGTATACAGGACCAATTAATTCTCCGGCTCGATCACGATGCGTCTATCCGTATAAGACACCTCATCTAGCATTCCGACAATCGTACCCGTCGCTTTCCCACTGCAGCTAACTGCACCCTCCTTATTAACAATATACGCCGGTTGATGGCCAGCTTTAGCGTAGGTTAATGCCCCGTTTGCGACGCAGTAATAGCCTAGGAACATAGTGCCGAAAACGTGTTTTGGTTGGTCCTCGATCAACAGCCGGTTTGTTTCTTCAAAGATCTCGCGCGGTGATTTTCCCACATTGGCTAGATTTCGAATGATCGTCCGAGTAACTGCCATAACCATGGCCGCTGGGATCCCTGTGCCCGAAACGTCCGCGATTACAATCATTAAGTTGTCTTCGTTAACAAAGAAAAAATCATAGAAGTCTCCGGCCACATGCCGAGCGGCTCCGTTTCTCGCGTACAAATCGAATTCGTTACGATCTGGAAAAGGCCGATACGTCATTGGTAAAAGTGACGACTGCATTTCTCTGGCTACTTGCAATTCACTTTCGACAAGTTCGCGCGCCGCCATCTCCGAACTAAGCGCTGCGACATGCTCACTCAGTCGATCGACCATCGCATTGAAACCGGTCGCTAGCTGACCGATCTCGTCGCTCGATGTGATGTCGGTTACTTTGCTATCGAGTTCCCCCGCTCTAATACGTTTAACCGCATGGGCAAGCCTTCGAATGGGATCAGTCAGGTTCTTGCAGACAAAAAGAACGGAGCAAACGATCAGAAAAAACAAAACGGACAGCGCCGTCGCTGCGAGCAGTAGCTGATCGCGAACGTGCGCAGTCATCTTCGATTCCGCAACTGCAGTTGCCAATGCCCAGCCGGTCGATGCGATAGGCGCGAAAACAATCCAGATCGGTCCCTGATCGATAAATCCGCCGAGCATGCCGCCTTTGATTATCGCGACACCATTGTTGCCGCTGATAATATCTTCGACGGCGTTGCTAATCGCGGTGTCCTCGTATCGCGTAGCCGCATCCCTGAGATTACCTTACATAATCATGCTCGGGTCGGGGTGCGCGACAAACGTTCCCGTCGGGCTGACGCTAATAAAGGATTGATCATTGAGGTTTTCGATGCCTGCTTGTTGCTGCAGATCAAACGTTAGCTGCGGCGTTCTCGGGATACTGCCATATGTAGGTCTATTATTACTGCGTTAGCCGCTTGCGGGTTGGGCATTACGCTGTTTACTTATTTCGCTCGCCATACCGAGCCGACAGCAGAATAGCTGACCAAAGCCAATTCCAGGAGCCAACCGTCAATCCAAATCGAGAAATAAGGACCTCCCGTGTTTGCCTTTTTAAGTCGATTTACTAGCTCTGGTCGCCCGAATGCGCTTTAATCTTGCGTATAAACCGACAAAGGGAGAGAAACATGCATGATCTCGTGATCCGGGGTGGACGTATTGTTGATGGGAGCGGTGCGGCCGCATTCAACGGCGATATCGCGATTGACGATGGCATTCTCACCGAAGTTGGGGGTAAAGCCGCCGGCGCGCATCGCGAGATCGACGCTGATGGACTGCTGGTGACCCCGGGCTTTGTCGATGTCCACACTCACTATGACGGCCAAGCGACTTGGGATCCTCATCTAGCCCCGTCCGGTTGGCATGGCGTAACGACTATTGTGATGGGTAACTGCGGCGTTGGTTTCGCGCCGGCGCGTCCCGATCGACACGACTGGTTGATCCAGCTAATGGAAGGTGTCGAAGACATCCCCGGCAGCGCACTAGCTGAAGGCATGCAGTGGGGTTGGGAAACGTTTCCCGAATATCTCGACGCGCTTGAGAAATTTCCACGTGCCGTCGATATCGGCACCCAAGTGCCGCACGGCGCCGTTCGCGCGTACGTGATGGGCGACCGCGGCGCGGCAAACGAAGACCCGAGCGAAGCGGATATCGCAGCGATGTCAGCAATCGTAGAAGACGGCTTGCGTGCCGGCGCATTGGGATTCACCTCATCGCGCACCATGCTGCACAGAGCCAAAGACGGCGAACCGGTACCGGGAACATTTGCTGGCCACGCGGAATTAATTGGTATTGGACGCGCTTGTGGACGTGCCGGTCATGGCGTGTTCGAGCTTGCCACCGACTTCGGAATAGGCGGAATGCATGGCCGTTTCCACGAAGACATCGCCTGGATGCGCGACTTATCGAAGGAAACCGGTTTACCCGTTAGTTTCATTTTGGCGCAAGCAGCGCACAATCCCGAAGAGTGGCGAGACATTTTGCAGTGGATGGAACAGGCGGTTGCCGAAGGCGCAAACTTGCGCGCGCAAGTTGCAACGCGACCGGCCGGGATGCTGCTGAATTTCGATAATGAAATGCATCCCTTTAAAGGTCACCCGACGTATTTAAAAATCGCGCATCTTCCGTTCGCAGAACGGATCGCCGCATTGGCTTCACCGGAAATGCGTGCGCAACTGGCCGCCGAAGGAAGCTCGTTAACAGGTAAATTTGATACGTTTTTTGTTAATCATTTCGACAACATGTATCCGCTCGGCGACCCACCTGATTACGAGCCGACTGCCGATCGCAGTGTCGCCGGCATCGCGGCGCGCGAAGGGCGCTCGCCGGAGGACGTACTCCTTGACGCAATGCTTGCAAACGAAGGGCGTGACTTTGTTTACTACCCGATCATCAATTACGCGGATACAAATTTCGATCCGATCCGCGAGATGCTATTGCACCCGCAGGCTTTGTTGAGTTTGTCGGACGGCGGCGCGCATTGCGGCCTAATCTGCGATGCCAGCTCGCCGAGCTATATGTTGACGCATTGGGTACGCGATCGAACTCGTGGCGAACGCCTGCCCCTTGAGTTTGCAGTTAAATTACAAACGCGTGATACCGCAAGCGCCTACGGCCTGAATGATAGAGGCTTGCTTGCGCCAGGAATGCGAGCCGACATTAATGTCATCGATTTGGAAAACTTACATTTGCACGCGCCGGAGGCAGTGCACGATCTGCCGGCTGCGGGACGACGTCTCGTGCAACGAGTCGACGGCTACAAAGCGACCCTGCAAGCCGGCCAAGTTACTTATGAAGACGGCGTTGCAACTGGCGCGTTGCCGGGCAAATTGATCCGGGGACCACAAGCCGACCCGCGTTGACAAAAACAAGATACTTGGGCTCGATGTCGCAACAGAGCGGCGCGCGACCGGGCACCGCTTTTGCGTGCGCGAATCACACGCAAAATTTAGGAACCGTTGATACCGAACGATTTGAGCGCCGCGATAGCAACTTCTTCACCGGCTTCCTGCACAAAGTGTCCGGCGTGCGCAAGCTCGAGCGGTTTAGGACAGCCGCGGATCACACTGTTCAATTCGTCCATTACAGTCTTCCCTAATGCTGTATCCAGCAAACCAGTGGCCATAAAAGATT
>CAWLAW010000410.1:0-3851 GCA_963854885.1 Gammaproteobacteria bacterium
AGACAACAACATCGATTTACCATCAAGATCCAACAAGTCTTTAGCCCGCGCCTTAGGCATAGGATTGCCAGGCAACGCAACGCCAGGACAAATTATTTCGATCCGATCTGCTCGAACCCCATTCCTAATTGCCAAATCCGAGGTGTTTTTGCTGTTGCAAATTACTAGATCTGCGCGCCGCAAGAACGGCACAAACAGCAGCTGGTAGAGTCGAGAATCAACAATAATGTCAAGTCCGTGAACCATTAGTATCGATTTCGCCTTAAATAAACCGGCAAGCAGGACCACGACTGGACCAACGAGGCCGCTACCGCCGATAACCACATCAGGCCTTCCATTTTTCAAAAGATGGCTTACACTTTTTAAAAAACTTACACCCAAAAAATACGGTGTCGGCGAAACTGACGTCTCAATGATTACGTCACTTTGCTGCACAAATTTTCGAGCCCCCTTTGGACCGACAAGATCACAATGATGACGAAGTTTCAAACCGAGATAGACTTGGTGAATTAATCTTTCCATCCCGCCAGTCAGCGGTGGGAAATTTCGGGTAATCAGGATGATTTTTGCCATTACGCTAATTCTATTTCGTTGCGCTAACAACGATTCTTTTAATAACAGTGATGGTCCCGTTTCGTTAGGGCAATGAGATTAGTGTAGGCTTTGCGCTGAGACAGAGGAAGAACTCTGCAAGGAGCGAAGTAAGATGAGACGACTGGGGAGAAATCAAAGTCCAGTGTTCAAAGCGAAAGTCGCGCTTGCGGCGGACTTCTATGTCGCAGCATTACAAGAAGCTATCGACCGGTATGAACTACCCGATATTGTCAACACCGACCAAGGGAGCCGGTTCGCGAGCGCCTAGTTCCTCGACGCCCGGCACAGCATACTTTAGCGAGCTGCCGGCTAACCTCGCAGCGTCACCACCAACTAGCATACTTGATCACCTATCGATGGATGAAATACTATCCGAAAAACCGGAACCCGCGCTGTCAGAGACTTATGCGTCGTTCCCGCAAGCTTACGACGTTCTCCACACGGCCCGCCGCAGAAGGTACACCCCGCGCCTTAAAATATAGATCAACGTATAACGGACAACGTTCAGAAAGACGCCGAATAAGTACAGTTCGGGTAGCGGAAAATAACGCTTGAACAATGTCTTTAGCACGGGCAAATTTCGATGCGATCGAGGATCCGAAAAACTATTAACATATTCTCGAAGACTCATCTGTCCGAGATTTCGCGACAACGTGGTTTTTGTTTGATCAATTGAAACCGATGCGTCCGTCGCTATGGCTAAAGGTACATCGTTTGCGGTGCATCGCAAATAAAAATCATGATCAGCGCCATAGTGCGGCAAGTCCAATTCATCGAACAGTCCGACGAGCTCGAAAACCCTTGCCGGTAAGATAACCCCACGTCCACCGACAATTATTGCCGTAGAAAGAAGGTTCTCACCAAGGTTTTTTGAACCCATGAAGGACGGCAGTTGGATAGTTGTGAATCCCAAGCTAAAGCACGTTGCAACGTTCGCGGCGACCGGCTGCCCATTGTGAGCATTGTATTGCCGCGGTGCTATCACCGTACCGGGCAACGCATCACTGTGTCGTATCAGTTTGGCGATCGTGTCCTCATTTACAAAACAGTCATTGTTTAGCAGCATGATCTGCTCTGCGCCGCGATCTAACGAGAATTGAATACCTTGGTTGGTCGCGCCACTCCACCATATTTCGGGACCAGCCGATAACCGAATACAATCGGAAAAATCGTCCAGACCCTGAGCCGTTTCGTCTGTCAGTCCGTGATCGACAACGACGACTACAATGTCTTTGTACGAAGAGCGATACAGCCGTAACAAGCATTCTCGGGTTTGGGTCCAGCCATTAAAGTCCGTAATAACGATGTATAAAAGCGCTGGATCGTTCACATCAAAGGTCGTCCACAATGGATCGCATTTGTTCAACCAACAGTTGCACTTGATCACGCCGAGTCGGAATATCGCAGTCGCGCATCTCAGGATTTTCTAGTTGGCGTTTCATGGCCTCAGAGCGCGACCATACAACGTCGAGTTGTTCACGTTCTATGATCCTATTCGCAGTAAACAAATACATTAACAAGCCGAAGATAAAGAAGGTGCCTAAATTCACGCTAATCCAATGGGCCCTACTGCCGTCGTTATTTAGCGACGTTTCGTCCCCGGGTTTTTTTGTTGCGATAACTCCATCAAACGCAAATTACATCATGGCCGTCACATGCCAGTTCGCGAGATATTTCCCACAATCGTCCATAGTGATCATCAATAACGCCGCGATTCATATATTGCCGCTTTGTCAATACAACGATGCGCATCGTTCAAAAACCCAGCCGCAAAGACTATTTTATTGCGAACGGTACCGAGACATCCACCCTTGGGATTTTACATCCGAAAAAAAGTGATATCGGCTTGCAGCATCCGGCCCGTCTCCGGATCAAATAGAGCCGGCCATATAGCCCAGGTCGTGAATCCGAGTGCATGCATTCGTTCGATGAGAACATCGGACAATTGCTGGTCTTCGTAGAGCGGCACGAGCGATAATTCCATCTGGACGCCTAGCGCTTTTTGCAACAGTTCGCTAGCGCCATCGAGTATCTGAGGCTCATAACCCTGCGAATCGATTTTCATAAACACGCATTTTTCAGCAGGACAATACGTTCCTGTGATTGAGTCTATTGTGCATATTGGAGCCGTCTCGGTGCCCACATAGTTAGACGTGGGCGCCGCGCTAACGTGGCTATCCAACATGCCTAAAATAGAACTACTGACGGAGTTTCCCGAAATGTGTATCTCGATCTCACCCTCGTTTTCGCCTATCGCAGTTCTTGGGGCGATTTCCCATAACGCATCACGCCGACTCGCTTCTAAAAGGGCCGCATGGGCATCCGATAGCGGCTCGAACGAGACAATATTTCCGCAATAACCAGCTCGCCTTAAAGCCCATGCGAATTGCCCAACGTTGGCGCCGATGTCTAGGACAATGTCGACCTTATGATGAGAAAGCATCGCCGCGAGACGACCGGCCTCGGAGGCCTCAGGTCGATATCGGGTGAGATCGAGGCCCAGCTTGTTCGTGAACTCGCGGATAAAATGTTCAATACTTTTCGTATTCATGAGTCGTTATTAATGCTTAGCACGAATAGTAAATGATCTCGGCTGATCCCATTGCCGAGGACGCTCGCGACCGGTGGGCGAGAACGCAACCTTTTCAAAACGTTTCCGAGTCCTAAATAAACACTCGGAAAAAAACCGTAGAGCACCATCAATATACCGTGGGCGGCAAAGCGAATTGGACTAAGTTTGCGGTAGCGAAACCGCTCATACGCAACCAAGTTGAGTTCCCGATTGTCCACCAAGTAGTGCAGCCAAGGTTTAGAAACAAAAGAAATATGTTCCGAATGGAAACAGTACCACCAATTCGCGCCGAATCGATTCCACAGGACGTTTCCTGCGTCTCCGGTCGTAACGATCAACCGACCACCCGTGGTCAGAAACCCGCTTAAACGATCGATAAGCATTAGTGGGTTTTCTACGTGTTCGATGACGTCCACGACGACGATAAAATCAAATCGCGATTCTTGCGGCACGTCGTCCAAATCCGACCACACCTGCGCGCCTGCCCGTTGCGCTGCGACGGCGGCAGCCGCATGATTAATTTCAATGCCAAATCGTTCATACCGGTTACCGAGGGCAGCCAGCAAACCGCCGGTGTTACAACCAAAATCAAGAACCTTTGCGTTTCTAACGCCCGCACTGTCGACCTTTTCAACAATCCGTTCCCAATCATGGCGAACAATTTTGTTAGTCCACGCCGAACTCT
>CAWLAW010000411.1:0-3844 GCA_963854885.1 Gammaproteobacteria bacterium
AAAGAAATTTTGAT
The DNA here is from genome assembly GCA_963854885.1 of Gammaproteobacteria bacterium. Taxonomy (GTDB): domain Bacteria; phylum Pseudomonadota; class Gammaproteobacteria; genus UBA11873. The sequence goes on from CAWLAW010000411.1 coordinate 15, forward strand.
GAAACTGGTGGCCGAAGCAGACGTTTTCGTTGAAGCGTTTCGACCTGGCGTAATGAAACGGTTGGGGATCGACTACGACACGCTTCGTGAAGTAAACCCAGGAATCGTGTACTGCTCTATTTCGGCATTTGGGCAGTACGGTAGTTGGCGCGATCGACCCGCGCACGATACCGCGACTGTCGCCGCTGCCGGCATATTAAGTCTAAGTCGGTCGCCCGACGGCGACTCTGGTCCCGCGATTCTCGGGGTCGCGATCGCCGATCTGTTGTCGTCCCATTTAGCGTTCGGTGGGATCCTCATGGCTTTACTCCGCCGCCACACAACTGGGATCGGCGACTACATTGACATTAGCATGCACGACGCGGTGCTCAACGCGTCGCCAAATCTTCTTGGTCCTGTGTTCGGCGGTAAACAGGCGCCAGACCGATTAAACGAACGCACGCACGGCGGTAACGCCATGCTGAACATCTATGAACTAAAAGATGGAGATCACATCGCGCTCGGCGGTGGTGAGGAGAAATTTACCGCCGAATTGTTCAATGGGCTCGGCCGCCCTGAATTTATCAAGCCCGTTTCCGGTCCGTCCGGCGCCGGCCATAAGCAGGCGACTGATTTTCTGCGTGAGGAATTTCGTAAGAAAACCCGGGCCGAATGGGAGGCGTGGTTCGAAGGTCGCGACATATGTTGGATGCCGGTAATGGATTTATACGAAGCGTGGGGGGCTGAGCATGTACAAGACCGCGAGATGCGATTGCAAGATAGCCAAGGGAACGACCACCTTGGTATCCCGATCAAATATAAAAACGAACCCGGCTCGGTAGATTTTAAATTACACGAACTTGGCGAGCACACGAGCGCAATTCTCGCCGATCTCGGTTACAGTCCTGAGCGAATTGCTGAATTGAAAAGCGCGGGGGCGATCTGATCCAGCTGCGTTATTAAGCGGCTGATTCCTCCTGTCTCCGTCGCAGGGGATTCGCCATGACGTCATTTAGGGTTCGCAAAATTTCTGCCGTTTCGTCGAATGAGATACACGCGTCGGTAATTGAAACCCCCGGTTCCGGTTGTTTTCGTGGGTCGAACGATTGCTTCCCGGCATGTAGATTGCTCTCCAACATCAAACCAATAATTGATTGGTTTCCTTTCGATATTTGATTCCCGATATCTTCTGCGACTTGGTTTTGCAGCGTGTGGTCTTTAAGCGAATTTGCATGGCTACAGTCGACCATTATATTGGCCGGTAAGGCCCGATCCGACAGGGACTTTTCGCATTCGGCAATTGCATCGGCTGTGTAATTAGGCCCGTTGTCGCCACCACGAAGCACAATGTGAGCGGTGCGATTGCCTTTAGTCGTTGTAATTGCAACTTGGCCACGCTCGTCGATGCCGAGGAAACGGTGCGGATGCGCGGCGGACTCAATCGCGTTTAGCGCCACATCGAACCCGCCGTCCGTCCCATTTTTGAATCCTAGCGGTGCCGATAGGCCTGAGGCCATTTCCCGGTGAGTTTGCGATTCTGTCGTGCGCGCACCGATGACCGTCCAGGAAATGAGATCGTGTAAATACTGCGGCGTGATGGGATCGAGCGCCTCGGTGGCGAGCGGTAGACCTAAGGCGCTAACCTCTAAGAGCAATCGCCTCGCCATGCGCAATCCGCCTTCTATGCGAAAACTGTCATCAAGGTAGGGATCGTTAATAAAACCTTTCCAGCCGATCGTCGTTCTCGGTTTCTCAAAATACGCGCGCATGACGACTAAAATATTGTCCTCAATTTCTGTCGCAACGTCGCTTAAGAGGTGCGCGTACTCGAGCGCTTCATCAACGTTATGGATTGAGCATGGACCGGTTACGACAATGAATCGATGATCCGAGCGAGCGAGGATCGAGCAGATCGATTGCCGATGCGCATTGACCGACTGTCTGACAGTATTGCTAGCAGGTAGCTCGACTTTAATCGCTGCGGGAGTGGCGAGAATTTCCTGAGATTGAATGTTCAGGTTTTCTAGTTCGAGCCCCGCGGCATTAGCGGGCGACTTGTTCATATGGTTGGTTCCTGACTTATCGAGCGCGAAATGGGAGGGGGAGTCTACCCCAGTAGGGAGTCACAATTAAGCGGACTCCCGCACTAGGCGGACAAATCATGCCGCGACTGCGCGCGCCGAACGGCTTGCTGTAGTTAGAGCCTAATATCCGGCCGCAGCGTATGGCGTGTCGGCGTCGCGTTTATACACCAAAAGTTTTCGTTGATAGGATAAAACCAGCTCGCCACGTTGGTTATGCGCGCGGGTTTCGACGCTCAGAATTCCTTCGTTTGGGCGCGATTTAGATTCACGCTTATCGAGTATCTTCGATTCGGTTTCGACCGTATCACCAGGAACCAGCAGGATCCCGAACGCGATATCTGTCCACCCAAGATTCGCGACGACTCTGCCGAATGTCCGGGTCGTCATGGCCGTAACGACGGCGACGACCCAGCTTTCTAAAAAGCGAAATTCGCCGCCGGTCTGATTTTGACTCCAGTCGAGATCGTGATATTGCGGACTCAGTTCGAGCGCGCGATGCGCGTGGGCGATACCTTCGTCGCGTAGCATAGTGCGTCGCGGCCAATGGATGAATGTTTCTCCGGCCTGGCAGTCTTCGAAAAACAATCCGACTTGCTCGATTAGTTCGCCACCGTTTTCCGTTCGATGGGCTAAGAATCGCGGTTCGTCGAGGGACTCGCCGATCCCATCGGACATGTCCTGTGGGTGCTTACCGCGACGCCACACCAGTACGCGATAGGTGATTTTCGCGATTGCCGTACCTTCTTGATTAACCCCGCTGCAGATTACGGTTACTTCGCCGAGTGCTTGGTTGTCGGTCTCGCGAACGCCGATTATTTCTGATTCCGCGTACAAGGTGTCGCCGCCGAATACTGGCTTGGTCATGGCAATTTCATTGAAACCGACGATCGAGTGCTTACATGCAAAAGTTTTCGAAGACATGCCAATGAGCTTTTGCAAGGTGACGGTAGATACCATCAATTCTTTCTTCCATGCCGTTTGGGCAGCATATTTAGCGTCGTAGTGAATCATCGCGGCGTTCATGGTGTCCAAGGCTTCATCGACATTGTCTTGTTGCGATACCGTTACCCCAGGCCGATGCTGAAATCGTTGGCCAACTTTGAAGTCTTCGAAATCTAGACCGAATCGTTCGCGAAAGCGATTTTCCGCGACTCGCGTGTAGGCACTTAAACTCATGGGACTCCCTAGCGTTGATTAAATTGTTGACGGCGTCTGTGGTCGACCAGCTGCCATCGTAGCGACTAATTCGCTCCGGGTTCAAGGTGAAACTATGGTGCTAATTCTATTGCTTGCGCAACGAGCGGCTGCGCTCAAGAACTATTGGTCAACGCGAACACTCGCGTCCCGAGCTAATCGCGCCGCCACTGACCCGGATATTTCGTCAATAGCGGCGAGTATCGAAATTTGCATCACAGAACACTTCTTGCGTGTGTGCGCAAATTAGCTCGTAGCGTGGAAAATCCATTAAGCTTAGGTCAATGTGCGACACGGTGATTGGTGTTGCGCCGCACAATCTCAATTCGTTAAAGCGATTGGCAAAATCGTTCTTCAGTCGGGTTGCGTTGACTGTAAGTGCATCTAGGCAAATAGTTTCACACCAAAAGGAATCACGGTACATTAGTCGGACGTACGGCAGAATCATCTTCCGATCGACGCGGTTGAAATAGGAACGAATTTGATCGCGGCTAGTAAACAAGTTTTGAAAATAATCGAAATATTCATCCTTCCCTACTAGGGATCATCTCGGAGCTGAGTATGAAGAAGTAC
>CAWLAW010000412.1:0-3839 GCA_963854885.1 Gammaproteobacteria bacterium
AATTTATGCAACAAATTATCATTGGCCTATTCCTATTCGCTCTCTCGACGACAGCCACAGGCGCGCCCAAGCCATTTATTAGTGGCGGCGAATTATTGCGAATTTGCGAGATTGCGACGGCATCGGAATTTACCCGAGCAACCGACTGTCTCGGCTATGTCACTGGCTTATCTGACATGCACGAAGCGTTTGTCGATCTTAATACGTTTAAACGTCAATGGTGTTGGCCTGGGAGGGGTTTCTAACCGTCAAATGGCACGTCTCGTGTGCCAATACCTGCAAGCAAATGTCACATTGCTAGACAAAAGCGCAGCCCTACTGACTTCATTTGCGTTGCTCGACGCATACCCTTGTAAATAGGTCGGGCCGCTACATTAGTTGGCGAGTGCCTGTCTGATACTTTCCACACGCGTTCGATTGACGTCGAAATCGCTATGCCCTGCTCGTGCGCCCGCACGAACATGAATAAGGCCAAGATCTTGATCGATCAAACACTCAAAATCGTCAACAAAACGAAATATTTTTGAACTAAAAGTAGCCGCCATATATGGCGGAGCATTCGTGTCGAGTTCCCCGCCCTGCGCACCTATTGCTTCAAGTAAGCGCGCCCATGTCGCGTCTGCGCTGCCTCGCTCAAATTTGAACGGCGCAATATGCTCGTCGCTTCCAGGATCGGACATACTAGTCACACAGTTCGGTTTTCCGCCGCAGCCGGCGAGCTGCATATTTGTGATCCCAGGGGCCGTAGCGCCACGAGATTGGACACCCATGATTGTGAATGCGATGACAACAAAAACCCCGAGTCCGAGGATCGCGTACAAAATCTTTTTCATAAGTTTCCCCGTCAGTCGGCCGTGTCTAAAATTAGCCGTTTAGTTTCGTCGCGATGACGCATGGTGGTTGCATGGCACGATCGCCTATATCGCGCCTTGTTCCTTGTCTACAGTCGAAAGGCTGTCGATTCCGTCATCGTGATTCATACACGACTCGTAATCAATAAGCATAAAGGATTCCCAGCGTGCCCTACCCAGCGAAAAAATCATCGATGTGTAGGCTAAGTCGAAACAACCGGAGTGATGAGATTGAGAACGCTCTTCGCATACCTGCCGGGTTATCGATTCCTCACAGGCATCTACCCAGGCGCTGCGCACCTGCCCACTGATATCGCGCGTTAACCAGTAATCTGCGCTAAATGCACAAGCTACAATCAGGATCAAAATCAACCAGCGCAATTGTGATGATTTTGTCGCTAAAACTACCTGCTTCCAGCCGGACATGTCGGCGCTGCTCCTAATTTGATTCTACTTCGGGACGAAGCTGTCAATACAACGCCGATCGCCGTGAAACCTAATGCCGGCGTTCCAGGCGCAACGATCGCCGGTGCGAGTGCAGCACGTTTTTGCACCGTAGATCGAGGTCCGATCCTTCGTCAATTTTGTCGACATAAAAACGGATCAGCGCGCGGATCGTATTCTCGACTTCCCGAGCAGACGTCGAGACGGCGACCTTTTTGTGGATGCGTCGAAAATATTTGAGCAGGTACCAGGCGGTCGTCTGAATTTCAGGTTGCGACGCTGTTAGCTCCCTGATTTGGGCGACCAGTACGACCCTGAACTCGTCAAAATGAGATTGCAGTTCTGCCATCTTCCTTTTTCAGAACCCGGATCCCGCCAGCGAAGGTGCGCGAAAAGGCAACCAAAAGCGTGATTACCTCGTCGCGTGGAACGGACTAATCCGACCGTTCGGTCACTTCCAGCAAATGGTAACCAAATTGAGTTTGCACCGGACCGTGCACCGTATTAAGCGCACCGCTGAACACGACTTCGTCGAATTCCTTAACCATTTGTCCAGGTCCAAACTCTCCCAAGTCACCACCTTGGCTGGACGACGGACAACTCGAATTCGCTTTCGCAACATCTGCGAAATCACTTCCGCCTAAGATTTCGTTTTTGAGTTCTTCACACTTCTCACTTGTGTCGACTAAGATGTGCCGGGCTTTCGCTTTCGCCATGGTATTTCCCTTTAGCTAGATTTGGTTTGCTTAAAATTTACTGCCCGGTCCGACATTCGAGTCACTCGATCTCGGGGTGCGCACCATGCGCAGTCGTCATATTCACAGGCTCGAGCGTCGAATTATCCTTATTGAGAGCAATAACGCAATCGCAAATTTACCGCGAGGATGAAGCTTCGAAATCTGCAACCCATTGTTTAGCGACATGATATTGGTGACGAAGCGCCAACTCATGGTCATGAAAAACGAAATTTTTCAGCTGCAAAGTGTTCGAGCGCGGCGAATCTAATTGGCCACGATCCCTTATTGTTCAATGACGCTTCCGTGAGATCTCGATTCACAGGCTACGTGCTCAAAACAATGCCGCCGCCATTTGTTCTAATTCGAGACGTAACTCTTTTTCATCCTGCCCTTTCAACCACAACACGACGTTGTCCGCGCCCGCACTTGCGACATCCTTCAATTCGGCGGATTCCCTGAAAAACCCGTCGGGGGCGAATAACGTAATATCTATCGATGACGGATCCCGCCCCGCTTCTTCGGCAAACTTGCCGATCTCGGCTTTGCCGTCGGCAATTTCCTTCGGGTCAACGCTAAACGGTAACCACCCGTCGCCCCATTCAGCGACCCGTTTAAACACACGTGTCGTTCCGATGCTGCCGAGATACACCGGCGGGTGCGGCTGTCTCACGGGTCGCGGCCGGCAAATTACCGGCGGGAAATCAACGTAGGTTCCGTGGTACTCGACGTACTCACCGGTCCATAGTGCCTTCATTGCGAGAATATGTTCTTTGGTCTGTCCCCATCGATGGGCGAAATCTCCGCCCATCACCGTACATTCAGGCTCGTTCCAGCCGGCGCCAATACCGTAGAGCAGACGCCCATTGCTGTAATGGTCGACTGAGGCGACTTCTTTAGCTGCAAGGATCGGATTTCTTTCTGGGACTAAGGCAATGCCGGTGCCGAGACCAATTTCGGTTGTTAACGATGCCGCTCGAGTTAATGCAATAAACGGATCCGGCATTTTGAATAGGTAGTCCGGTACCGATTGTCCGTCTTGTCTGCCGGGGTAAACATCCGCGGAGCCTTTTGGAATTGCCGCGTGTTCAGGCACCCAATACGAGGCGAACCCCAGATCTTCGGCGCACTTGGCAATGATGGCCGGGTCGCCGGATTCAACATCGGTTAATATTTGAAAGACCCCTATCCCCATCCCATTTGATGTTCGCTTGGCCACTTATCGCTCCTGTGTCTCTAGAGTTTATCGCTAGCTATTACCGCGTGCATTGCATAATGAAACTCGCTCAAACGCAAGTCTGAGCCCGCACAACTAGACGACGTTAACGCATAATCGATGGTAACCTTAACGATTAATTGAGCGACGGACAAAGGATATATGAGCGCAGGAAAACGAATACCAGGAACCCCTGATCCGATGCACAAATGGCCGCTTAAAACAGGGGTCACCATCGCCGGCGACTCTTGGGGCGCCGCCGGAGCGCCACTCGTCCTATTGCAGCATGGCGGTGGACAAACGCGTCACGCTTGGAAAAATGCCGGTGAGGCACTCGGACGCGCAGGCTATTACGCCGTCGCATTCGACGCGCGGGGACACGGTGATTCCGAATGGGCTACGGATGGCGTTTATGGACAGGATTCGATGGTCGAAGACCTCTGTGAATTGCTCGATATCTTTAAAGAATCCCGCCCTGTGTTGGTCGGCGCTTCAATGGGCGGCGGTACGAGTTTAGTCGCCATCGGAGAAGACCGAGTCGACGCGACCGCCCTAGTACTCGTCGATATAGCGCCGAAACTCGAACCTGAAGGG
>CAWLAW010000413.1:0-3838 GCA_963854885.1 Gammaproteobacteria bacterium
ACGACTGCGCGGCACAGCTTGATGAAATGCGCGCGACGATTGTGCAAGCAAACGAATCGCGATCGCGCCTTAAAATCGTTGGCGGTGGGAGTAAAGAATTTTATGGACGTCGGATTTCGGGCACAATCCTCAAAACATCGGCATATCGCGGAATAATCGACTACGAACCGTCCGAACTGGTGATGACTGCGCGCGCCGGCACCCGCTTAAGCGATATCGAAAAGACCTTGGGTGAAGCAAATCAAATGCTCGCCTTCGAACCCCCTCAATTTAGTAACGACTCGACCATAGGCGGCGTGGTGGTGGCCGGTTTATCTGGGCCGCGACGACCTTTCGCAGGCGCCGTGCGCGACGCCGTGCTGGGGGTGAAAATGATGCCAAGTAATGGTGAATCGCTTAGTTTTGGCGGCCAGGTCATGAAAAACGTTGCGGGATACGACGTCGCCCGGTTAATGACCGGTTCAATGGGGACGCTTGGGGTCTTGTTGGAGGTGTCACTGCGCGTTGCGCCATGCCCGAGCACTCAGTCGACGTTGGCCTGGGAAACAGCTGGCGCGGATGCCCATCAACGAATGCTCGAACTAGCCCGCCGTCCGCTTCCGATTACCGCGATGGCTTACGACGGGACACATTTTCGTGTGCGTTTGGCGGGTCACCCGAGCGCTGTGCACGACGCGCAACACGAGCTCGCTGCCGACGCCATTGAGTCGAACGAATTCTGGACTGCACTTAACAATCAGCGATTGCCATTCTTCCAATCAGAGCTCCCGCTATGGCGACTGTCTGTAGCGCCTGGCAGCGCGCTCGATCTGCCGGGTGGCTGGTTGTGGGATTGGGGTGGCGCGTGTCGATGGCTACTCAGCGACCAAGCCCCGGAGACGATACGCGCAAGCGTCCGTGAGCTTGGTGGTCACGCGACCTTATTTCGCAATGGCGACATTGACTCGCCATTTATGCCATTGCCTGCGGTAAATCTTGCGCTCCACCGACAGGTGAAAAATGCTTTCGATCCGCATGGAATTTTCAATTACGGGCGCATGTATGCTGCTGTGTAAATGCAATGTGGATTATAAGGAACCGCTAAACAGGTCATGACACGGCATTTTACGCTTGAGCGGCACGAACTCTGCGTTGAAAATCTTCGCAATAGCCAGCTATTACGCGCGATTTGCGCCTTGATTTTGCACCGCTCGAATACAAGCTGCTCGTCCCAGACTTATTCAGAGCTTCCTTAAGGTTATAAGATGCGCGCTAAGTTTTCTGCAGAAATTCTAAGCTCTCGTGACAATGCCGAGATGGCATCGATTATGCGTTCCTGTGTGCATTGCGGTTTCTGTAATGCGACTTGCCCAACCTATCAGTTGCGCGGCGATGAGCTCGACGGTCCTCGTGGTCGAATATATTTAATTAAATCGATGTTAGAGGAGGGGGCACTAAGCGATTCGACGCAGACGCACCTCGACCGATGCTTAACTTGCCGCGCCTGTGAAACGACTTGCCCATCGGGGGTCAATTATAGTCGGCTAGTGGAACTCGCCCGTCCGATGGTCGATGAAAAAGTAAAACGTAAGCCATGGGACAAACTGAAGCGCTGGTTAATTCGTCAAATCGTCCCGTACCCACGCAGATTCGCTGCCGCGATGTTTCTCCCGCAACTAGTGAAACCGGCCTTACCTCGCCTGTTAAGCGAGTTAGTACCGGCGCGGGAAATTCTCGCACCGGTGCTTGAGCAATCCGAGCATTCTAGAAAAATGATTCTCTTAGACGGTTGTGTCCAGCAAGTCGCGGGCGCGAACATTAACGCCGCAGCGAAAGATGTATTTGATGGTCTTGAAGTTCAGCTGGAGTCAAATCCGTCGTCGGGGTGCTGCGGCGCCGTGTCGTATCATTTGGGCGAAGTCGATGAGGCGCGGCGCTTTGCGCGGCAGAATATAGACGCTTGGACGAAGTCTCTCGCTGCAGGTGCGGAAGCGGTAATTGCGACCTCGAGCGGCTGTGCCGTCATGCTAAAAGAATATGCGGAGCTACTGCGCGACGATCCCATCTACGCAACGCGCGCCGCTCAGGTCACCGCATTAGTCCGTGATCCGAGTGAAGTGCTCGATGTTGCTGCGCTCGGACAGGCGTATCAAGTGACGTCAAATCCCCGCATTGCTTTCCACGCTCCCTGCACTCAACAACATGGCCTTCATGCATCGGCGCGCGCCGAAGCGTGTTTGAAAGCAGTTGGGTTCGAGCTAACCAATGTGCCGGAAGGACATTTATGCTGCGGTTCAGCGGGCAGTTATTCGCTGCTGCAGCCCAAGCTCAGCGGGGAGTTACTTGATCGGAAAATTTCCGCCCTACAAAGCGACGGACCGTCGGTGATTGCGAGTGCAAATATTGGCTGTTTATTACATTTGCGACGGCGGGCAGAGCCGTCAGTTTACCATTGGTTGGAGTTAATCAGGCCCCACAAAATAGCAGCCGACGTCCATTCCTAGCTTTTACCAAACTGATCGCCCGTGCGTCGGCGACTGCGTTAAGCGCTAATATATTTTTAAGATGGCAGAGTCGCCTTCGCCTTCTAGGTAGTCGTCGAATTCATCCCCGGGCGGATTGCCGTCGTAAATTTTAAACTCACGCTGTTGGCGGTAGGCCTCACGCACAAACGTGTAAGGATCAAGTGCTGCTTGATCGCGAATATTTGTCGCCTCCAAGAGGTTCGCCCTAAGGTTTATCGCGTTGACAACGTTTAACGGAATATTAATGACCGGATTGAGGTAGGTTAATGGATTTAACAACATTACCGAAAGGAAACCCGGTGCATCTCTAAACGAACTGGGCCCACCGAGCGGGATATTGAGATAAGCCCCTTCGCCTGCGCCCCAGACACCAAAGGTTTGGCCAAGATCTTCGTCGTGTGCTTCTAGGCCCATTTCCTTGGCCGGGTCGAACAATCCGCCTAAGCCAATCGTGCTGTTCACCACAAAGCGGCCCGAGTCACTCAGAAATTGGCCGGGCTTGCCCTGCAATATGTCGTTCATGATGACGTTTATCGAACCGACATTATCGAAAAAATTCGTTACGCCACTGCGTACGAGCTTGGGTGCTACATCCACGTACCCGCGCGCCACCGGTTGCAACACGTTCCGATCGATTGAATCGTTGAAATTGTATATTTTGCGGTTAGTCGCTTCGTAAGGATCCCCAGGATCGCCATTCGGCGTACTGGCGCAACCGCCGATGAAACATAAAGCCGCAAGCAATGCTACGGCGAGAAAATTTCTACATTCGTTCCGCATGAAGACTATCCCGATCTGTGTATTGTAAGTTCCAGCAATTTATTTGTTGTTTAATAGTCACTTATATTAGCGGCTATTGGCGGAGCCTAATGTCCGCTAGATGCATAGTTTGCAACTTTATCAGTTAATTTGCCAATAAGTGAGTCGAATCCCTCACTTTTAATAACGGCCGTGTAATCTGCACGCTTGAGCGATAAATCCGATACGCCGGAAGCGATAACGTTAACAATTTGCCACACCTCGTCGTTTTTTCGTAGCACGTAATCAAGCGAGATCCGGTCGCCGTCAGCTTTTACAATAGCGCTCTTCACTAACAAGTTTCCGCGTTTGGTTTCGGCAGAAATGGTTTCGAAAGATTCGCCGGCGTAGCCGCTAAAATTCGATGCGTAGGTCGCTACGCTGAGCGCTTTGAATACTTCAATGAAGCGCTCGGATTGGCTGCTCTCTATCGATTTCCAGTATTTACCCGTAACGATCCGAGCAATGGTGTGGAAATCAAATGTTGACTCCAGGGTCGGCTGGAGAGCGTCGACCCGTCCTGCGTAACCGAGACT
>CAWLAW010000414.1:0-3831 GCA_963854885.1 Gammaproteobacteria bacterium
CGTAAGTTGTCCGAAACGTACGCAGATTTCGATGTGCGATTCGAACAAGCGGATCGCGGTATCGTGCTGCATTTAACCAATGCCCCGGCGGTGGCGTTCGTCGAGGGGGAAATAATCGCCGGTTCTCGCGAACATTTGTTTGCTGTTCTGCGCGACATTATTTTCGTCGCAAATGACATTGCCCGGTCGGACTCTGCGCGGAAATCCGCAACCGAAGATGTAACGGGCACCGTGTTTCGGATACTTCGACAAGCCAATCTCCTACGTCCTGGAATCCAAGCAGGTATGGCCGTGTGTTGGGGAGGACATTCGATAGGACCGATCGAATATGACTATACGAAAGAGGTCGGCTACCAGCTGGGTCTTCGCGGACTCAATGTGTGCACCGGTTGCGGACCCGGAGCGATGAAGGGACCGATGAAAGGTGCGACGATTGGACATGCAAAGCAACGAATTCGAAATGGGCGTTATGTGGGGTTAACTGAACCGGGGATCATTGCGGCGGAAGCGCCGAACGCCATCGTTAATGAGCTTTCAATCTTGCCAGACATCGAAAAACGTCTAGAAGCGTTCGTTCGGCTCGCTCATGGCGTTATCGTATTCCCTGGTGGCGCGGGCACGGCAGAGGAAATTCTCTATTTACTAGGGGTACTCAGCCATCCTGATAATATTGGGCAGCCATTCCCACTTATTCTCAGCGGCCCGCGAAGTAGTGAATCCTATTTCAGTGCGCTCGACAAATTCGTGCGTCGCACGCTCGGTGACGAGTTTGCGCAGATGTACGAAATAATCATTGATGATCCGAGTGCTGTCGCAAGCCGGATGCGAAATTCTGTCGATAATGTCCTAGCCCATCGCGACAAGGTTGACGACGCTGCATACTTCAACTGGTCGTTGACGGTCGACGACGCATTCCAAAGTCCATTCGAGCCAACGCATGAGGCTATGGGATCCTTAGAGCTCAACATGCAAATGCCTTCCCACGAGCTCGCGTGCAACTTACGCCGCGCATTTTCCGGGATTGTCGCTGGCAACGTAAAAGAAGAGGGCATTCGAGCCGTCGAATCGAATGGTCCGTTTGAATTGCGCGCGGATAAAGAAATCGCCCGAGCGTTGGACGACTTGTTGAAATCTTTCGTCGCCGACCAGAGGATGCGCCTTCCGGGTCAGGATTACACGCCGTGCTATCGGGTGGTTGCCTAAGCACGTCAGGTTCTTGCTACTGGTAACGTTATTCGTAGCCTACCAATTCAACATAGCCTTTGCCGCGTATGTCGCGCCCATTTGAGGCGCCACTAACATCCACGGAGCCTTCCCAGTAGGTGAAATTTTTACGCCACTCTTGATCGCTAATCCGCGGCGTAATGCTTAACCGAAGTTGCTGGTCGGGGATCTCTATCAACCATTTTGCTGGATACCTAGCGCCGCTTTCCTTGCTATGCCAATATTTTTCGACTCGGAACTTAAGATCGTCGGCGTTCAAAATAATTTTCCCGCCATCGGGAGACACGATCACGCCATGACTTGCATCATCGCGACGGCCGTCATTATCGCGAATTTGATAGAACATAATCTCGCGCTGATCGTCTAATTGCAGACTAAACCAGTCCCATCCGAGCTGTCCTTCCGCCAATGCGCTCGTGCTCCATTCGTGGTCGAACCAGGCGTCACCGGAAACTACGTGTGTTGCTTGGGGTGTGGAAATAGTCCCGGCCGTAGCAAGTCGAGTAATGGAATAGTAATAAGATGCATTTCCGGCGATGTGATTTTTTTTCGACAACCCGTTGTCACCTTGTAACGTTATAGGCCGTTGCGCTTGTGCGACTAGATCGATTTCAAAGCCATCCTGACGAGCGCGCAATCGCCATGTTTCTGCTTGCGAATCGATGCGCTCAAAACTCCAATCTCGTATCCATAGCTTTAGTGGATCGGGCTGGGTCCCGGCGAGATTAAGCGCGGCGCGGCTCTGGCGTTCGAAACTGTGGAAAACATCTCGATCGATATCCGAAATTGCGAAATGTCCCATATATAAGTTTTTTCGACGCCACGGCGAGCCCGACACGGCATTTTGTGGTGTTAGCGCGAATCGGAACAACGTTAACTGGAAACCGAATTCCCGTCCTCGATCGCTCAAGGTATTCCCGGTGAAGTACCACCATTCCGAACGAAATTCGGGATGTGCGCCGTGATCGCGGGGAAACTCAAAGGCCTTATTTGCAATGGCGTAGGCAAACCCTTCTGGTGGGTTCTTCTCAGTCAGAAAACTTGCGACCCCTGGCTGTTTGACGACTTGATGACCGACCTTTATCGTCACGCTGTACAGCGCAATGGTCGCGAGCAACAGTATGACTAAAGCACGCAACTATTCGTACCGAATTGCGACGGCCGGCTCGATCTTCGATGCCCGATAACTTGGGTAAACGGCGGCGAGAATTGCTGCGACGATCGCTACTCCACAAGATTTCATGATCAGGCTTAAGGGTATTTGTAAGTTCATCGTCCAGCCAAATGAACGGGGATTTACTACCTCGATCAACACAATCCCGATCAGCACGCCAACCGGCACCGCAACGATCGCAGCGGTTATTCCTAGTAAGACAGTTTGGCTCAACACTGTTCGATTAATCTCGCCATGTCCTAAACCTATTGCTCGAAGCGTGCCGTACTCGCGCGACCGTTCCAATTGTTGAGCCAATAATGCGCCTAGGACACCAATAAATGAAACCGTTACTGCGATGGCCCTTAGTAACTCGGTAATTAAAAATGTGCGGTCAAATATTTCCAACGACGTTTGTTTGAGGGTTGCTGTGGATTTCACGATCAAGCTCGTCTCCTCGCCTAATAAGTGATTCACGGCTGTGGACAACTCATCGACCGTGGTCCCTGCTCGGGCATAAATTCCGAGGCCGTCGTAACCGCTCGATCGCCAGTGTTGGTCGTAGGTTTTTCTATTCAGCGAAATACTTCCTCGTTCCGAAGCATAGTCGCGATACACCCCAACAACGTCGAAAAAATGCTCGCCGAAATCAGTCTTTAACGGGATTTTGTCGCCGACCGAAATGCCATGATGATAAGCAAATGGTTCCGTCACGAGCACCACATCGTCTGCTTCCCATTGCGCCCATAGTTTGCTCGGTTCGCCGGACGTAAATCGAAAACTCTGCTCGGCAATTGAATTTAATGTAAAAGCCGATAAGAAAATTCTTTTTGCTCCACTGGAGACTTCGCGACGAACGACGTTACTCGTTGATTGCACTTCCTGGAGCTGTTCGATTCTTTGTACGATGGAAGGGGGGATTTTTCGATCTTTCAAATGGTTGTCAAATTGCCCATCAGCTACGTAAAGATCCGCGCGCAACGAACTATCTAGCCATTCGGAGACGGAGGTTCGAAAGCTTGTCACCATAATACCGATGCCAATACTCGCGGCTGTCGCGATCATTAACGCCGCTGTGGCAGTGCCTGTTCGGTTTAGAGTGGCGCTCACTGTGCGCAGGCCGAGACGCTCGGGCAATAATCGGTGGGGGCCAATCAATAGTGTGCCCAGGCGCGACAATACAATGATTGCGACAGGACACAGAGCCGCAAATCCGATCACAATTAGGCTGATGCTCGCGAATCCGCCATTTGGTGACGTCGAATTGTCCAGCACGATCCAAGCGAGCGTATTGCAGAGAACGAAAACGATGGCCGCCGCGACGACTATTTGGCGAGCTTCGGGCACGCGAATCGTAATTCGATTTAGGACCAAGTTAGGTTCGTTGCGGGTTGCGTTTAATGCTGGGATTAACGCAGCAATCAGAGTCGCAGCAACGCCAATACATAAGCTGA
>CAWLAW010000415.1:0-3804 GCA_963854885.1 Gammaproteobacteria bacterium
GATTTGGTGCAGGGTATCCGCCTTAGGCCCAAGTGTTTCAAGGCTTTCAAGCGCCTCATCACATAACCGTTGGGCAGTGTTTTTTGCCTCCGCCATACCGAGGATATTGGGATAAGTGGGCTTGTTTTGTGCGCTATCAGAGCCTTGCGGCTTGCCGATAATTTCGGTGTCGCCCTCGACATCGAGAATGTCATCGTGCACTTGAAACGCTAGCCCGATGCAGCGCGCATAGATATCGAGGCGCTCGGCAATTTCGTCGTCGTCTATGTCACTAGATAGGTAGCCTAGTCTGATACTCGCTCGGATCAGCGCGCCTGTTTTGTGCAAATGCATTTTTTCTAGCTCTTGGAGGCTAATGCGTGAGCCGACAGCGGCGAGATCCATCGCTTGTCCACCTGCCATACCCTCCGAGCCACTGGCGTGAGCAAGAGTGCGCAGCATGTCGATTCGACGCGGTGCCGCGACATCGACACCGTCGCATTGAGCAATCACTTCAAACGCTAATGCCTGTAGTGCGTCGCCGGCCAAGATCGCGGTCGCCTCGTCGAATTGTTTGTGGCACGTGGGTCGGCCACGACGCAAATCGTCGTCGTCCATTGCGGGAAGATCGTCGTGTATCAGTGAATAAGCGTGGATTAGTTCGACCGCAACAGCGCTGGCGTGCAAGCTGTTCATCGACGTGCCAAACGTTTCCCCAGTGGCATAGACGAGCACCGGGCGAACTCTTTTCCCCGGCCCGAGAACCGCGTAACGCATGGCGTCATGCAATCGTGTGGGTTCATCTACGGAATTCGGAAGGCTATTGACGAGGGCAAGGTTAGCTTGGGCCTGGTAATTCGCTAGTATTTGTTCAATCGACAAGAAATTGCCTCAAGTTTCTTCAGTTGGTTCGAACGGTGCGAGGATCTCTTGTCCGGTCGCGTTCGAGGTGAGCTGCGAAACTTTTTGTTCGGCTTCGCGTAAGGCTTGCTGGCATGCGCGGGCCAAAGCAATGCCGCTTTCAAACTGTTTGACTGATTCTTCTAGAGAAAACTCGCCGCCTTCCATCTTTTCAACAAGTGTCTCGAGTTCCGAAATCGATGCCTCAAAGTCAATTTTTTGCGTCTTTCGAGTCATAAGTTGTCGTTTAATTCCGGGTCTGTGAGTGGACGGGTTATCGATTTGGCGAACGAGTTTCTGAAGCGCCGCAACTCTACTGATCAGACGATTGAGGGTCAACCGTGATACGTCGCACGGCGCGGTTATTTCGTCGATAATTGAAAGTCGCCGATGCTTGACTGATCGACGCGCAACATCTTAGACTTTGTCCAGTTTAGAATTAGTCTAAAGACAGAAATGTCCGTGGCTTTAATCTACATGTGAGCCCGGATTGCGAGCCGCGATATAGCCGATATTACGGGCTGTCTAGCTGGCGCAATCCCTACAGCGAGTTAACAACGGAAATTAGGGTTGGCAGCGGTGAAGTACCACTGCGACGTTTATTGAAAAATATAAAAACCTAGTCCAAGCGGAGGATGCAACGTGTCGTCACTAAAAAATACCAAAACTGAAGAAAATCTCAAAGCAGCGTTCGCGGGTGAGTCCCAGGCGAATCGTCGCTATCTTTATTTTGCACAAAAAGCTGATGTCGAAGGCTACAACGATGTCTCAACGGTCTTCCGCTCAACGGCTGAAGGCGAAACTGGACATGCGCATGGACATTTAGAGTACCTTGAGGAAGTCGGTGATCCGGCTACTGGCGAACCCATTGGTAGCACTGAATTAAACCTCAAAGCTGCGATCGCTGGTGAGACTCATGAGTACACAGATATGTATCCGGGAATGGCCAAATCTGCCCGCGAAGAAGGCTTCGGTGAAATCGCTGATTGGTTTGAAACCTTAGCGAAAGCCGAACGCTCACACGCGAATCGATTCCAAAAAGCGTTAGATACGTTAGACGGATAGACTTCGTCGCCGAGAAAGAAGCGAAGCCGGGTATTAACCCGGCTTCGTGCGTTGTGGACAAATGAAATCCGCTACTGCGTGAGTTGATAATGGAGAAGTTAGGGTATGTCGAATGAAATAAACACCTCCGAAGGGGGCTTAGCGGCGCCGACGCGGCACCCGCTCGCATGGAAGGAGCCAGATTTTTACGCCGAAGACAAGCTCAACGCAGAGCTCAAACGCGTGTTCGACATTTGCCACGGCTGCCGACGGTGCGTAAGCCTGTGTAATTCCTTCCCAACGTTATTTGATTTGATTGATGAGTCGGGCACGATGGAGGTCGATGGCGTTAGCACCGATGACTACTCGAAAGTGGTCGATCAATGCTATTTGTGCGATTTGTGCTATCTGACTAAGTGTCCGTACGTCCCACCGCATGAATGGAACGTTGACTACCCCCATTTAATGCTGCGAGCCAAAGCGGTAAAGCACCAAAAAGGTGAGACGCCGTTAAGAGACAAAGTACTGTCAGCGACGGATGCGGTGGGGAAACTTGCCACGATCCCGGTCGTGGTCGAGGTGGTCAATGCAGCTAATAATCTAAAACCCACGCGTGCATTGCTTGAAAAAGCATTAGGCGTTCACCGCGACGCACCGCTGCCGAAATACTCGAGCAACACGGCGCGAAAACGCATCGCGAAACGCGAGTTAGGGAGTGTGGCTGTAACGGCGACAGCCGCAACGACCGGTCGAATCGGCATATTTCTGACCTGTTACGGGAATCGAAACGCGCCTAGCTTAGTTGAGGATATGGCGCTCATATTTGCGCACAACGGCGTCGATGTTGCGACAACTGAATCGGAACGTTGCTGCGGGATGCCAAAATTGGAGCTCGGTGACTTGACTGCAGTTGAGGTATTAAAGAACGACAACATCCCTCAACTCATGAACCTCGTCCGTCGCGGTTATGATCTCACTGCCCCCATTCCCAGCTGTGTGTTGATGTTTAAGCAGGAATTACCGTTGATGTTCCCGGACGACGAGGACGTCCAAGCGGTCGCAGAAGCGTTTTTCGATCCGTTTGAATATTTGATGCTACGTCACCGCGAAGGGCAGTTCGAGCGCAGTTTCGTTAATTCTCTCGGTAGCGTCGCTTACCACGTTCCGTGCCACCAACGGGTGCAAAAAATTGGGCCGAAAACCAAGGAGATACTCGAGTTGATCCCAGATACGCAAGTTACAATGATTGAGAGGTGCTCCGGGCACGACGGGACCTATGCAGTGAAAAAAGAGAACTATGAATTCGCAAAAAAAATCTGCCGACCGGTTGTTTCTCGTGTCGAGCAAGCCGCCGCGGATCACTTCGTCAGTGACTGCCCGATGGCCGGTGAGCTGATCGAACACGGCATGACCGATGGACGGGCAGATTCCGCTTTCGCATTATTACGCCACGCTTACGGGATCTAGCCGCAATGAAAAAAATTACCCGACAAGACCTCATGCCTCTGGAAACATATCATGAGGGGCGCGCCGACTTTCGCCGCACGGTAATGTCCCACAAGGTCAGTCGAAAAATCGAAATCGGCGCGCACGCAACGCTTTATTTCGAAGATAGGCTCACGGTTCAATATCAGATACAGGAAATGCTACGTGTCGAACGAATTTTTCAAGCCGACGCCATTGAAGAAGAACTTGCGGCCTATAACCCGCTAGTTCCAGAAGGGACGAACTGGAAGGCGACGTTTATGCTGGAATACGAAGATGCGGTGGAACGTGCCGCCGCACTCCAACAGCTCGTCGGCATCGAAGATCGTGTTTGGGCACGAATCGGTGACGGCGTGCAGGTATGGGCAATCGCCGACGAGGATCTCGAACGCTCGC
>CAWLAW010000416.1:0-3804 GCA_963854885.1 Gammaproteobacteria bacterium
CCGTAACAATACTGAACAACAGGACTAGAGTAAGCGTCATCGCGAAGCTCAGCTTCAGCTTGTCGCGTAGATAGGCCAGCTCGGTATATTCGACATAAGCCGATTCAACACTGTCCGCAAGACGATTCAATCTTGTCGCTACCGGATAGAGGACATGCAGAATTTTTCGCCCCGAACCTAGGGATACTTCTGGCACATTCACTGCAACACGGATGTATAGTCCTGCGTCGCGAATTGGATCAAGTCCGATATAACTGCGCCCCTGCTGCAATTGCAACAAAATCGCGTTGGGTGGGAGGTTGGGCACAATAGCGGTGGCCCCGGTAGAGCTGCCGAGTACGCGACCCTCGCGGGTGAGAAGGCTGAGCTCCTCGGCGCCGCTGCGCTCGCGAAGTAAGTCAAGATCTGTTGCCGGTGTAGTCGTCGAGTTGGCGACAATTGTGCTATCAGGGTTACGCAAAATATCGAGATTTAATGGGGTTGGGGCACGAGATCCTTGGCCAACTTCATAGGCCATTTGTTCTGTTTGATTTAGCAGGTCACGCATTTTTAGATCGAGCGCGGCGCGACTTAATTCGAGTGAGTCAGTCAGCGCGCTATCAATTTCGACGTCAAACCAACTGTCGATGCCGCGGCGTAAAAAATCGAGAGAAAACCCATACACGATAAGTACGGGAATAATCGCCAACGTGACAAAGATAACTAGCATGCGAAGCGTTAATCGGGCGCCAGCTTCGCGCTGCCGTAGTTGCTTGATGAGTCGACGAATGTTGATAGCTATCAATGCCACGAATGTGAGCAAACCGATCGAATTCAGGATCAATAGCACAGAGTAGGTCGCGCCAAATTTCCCAGAGTTCTGAATTGCCGCACTCATTAGAATTAGCGAGGCAAGTAGCGACACGCTGAGTAGCGATACTGCTGCGAGCGCCGTGGCGCGCCTTTTTAGCGGTTTAGTGTCCATTGGTACCAACCGCTAGACATGCGCCAGCTTGGTGAAATGTAAGCGATCGGTCTTAGTGGCGCAGGCAACGATTCCAAGTCGAGTCGTGTGCGTAGCCCGATGTTATATTCGATACCCGCATCGAAGCTGCTGGTTTCTGCGATGGGTATTTCGCGAATTCTTCCCAAATCCATGACCGCCGCGTCCAAAGATTCGTATATGCGACGATCGGTCGTGACTAGATCGGTGATGATGTAGCGATCGGTCAACGCGTGCCGTTCGACGCTATACCGGCGCGACAGAGTAAGCACGCGCGGATCCCAAATAAATCGACGTTTGCGTTTTACGCGGATGTCTACGTCGATAAAAAGCGCGATACCGCTGCGTGCAGCCTCTACCGCGTCATCGCTGAACTCGAAATTGAGGTCCGCATTTACTACGACCATGTCGTTAACGATGTCCGTTATTGCAGAGTTTACCGTTACCGAGCCGGCAAAAGCTGGGCTCACGGTAACTCCGATCATGGTCGTGGAAATAATAACAACCAGGCTCCTAAGGACGCGCACTGAATAGGATTTACATCGGCTCAAGTATGATGTTTCGGTCTGGTATGAGTTAATTAAGTGCATAGGTGGCTGTTGGTTATTTCAGCGTTTGATCAAACGCGCGTAATAAAAGCCGTCCATATCCTCTTCGCCAGTAATAATTTGCCGTCCGAAATCTGAACTCGACCCCCAATCTGCAGCGATTCGATCGACTTTGGCGCTGTCGTTCGCTTCGACAAATTCTTCGAGCACCTTGTCGTTCTCCCCTTTGAATATCGAGCACGTTGCGTAGACGAGCTTACCGCCCGGTTTGATCAGAGGCCATAACGCGTCCAGCAGCCGCCGTTGGCGCACCCTCAAATTTTCAATATCGCTCGCGCGGCGATGTAATTTTATGTCTGGGTGTCGGCGGATTACGCCGCTGCCGGAACACGGCGCGTCGAGCAAAATTCGGTCGAATGGAGAGTTATCCCACCAGTCGCCTAGGGCCGCCGCATCGGCCACGTGGGTGACCAATTTCAAGCCCAACCGCTGCATCGATTGTTCGAGTAGGCCCATTCGCTCGCGGGATTCGTCGATTGCGACGACCTCGAGTCGCGACTCGCTCGCCTCCAAAATATGCGCAGTCTTACCGCCGGGCGCGGCGCAGGCGTCTAGTATGCGGCCGCACTCGGGTATTTCGAGCACCTCGTTTGCAAGCTGCGCCGCTTCGTCCTGAACTGACACGCATCCGGCGTCAAAATCGGGCAAGTCGGCAACGTTTAATGGACTAATTAGTCGGATGCCTTGCTCACTGTGGCGCGTTGCTTGCGCGTCAATCCCTTGCTCGCCGAGTTTCTGAAGGTAGCTTTCTCGAGACAGTCTTTGTTGATTTACGCGTAACGTAAGAGGTGGATGTTCATTGTTCGCCGATAGTATATTTTGCCAATTGTTTGGCCATTGTTTTCGAATTTCTCGCACAAACCACTCGGGGTGGGCGGTGTCGGCTGATGGCGATTCAAGGACTAATTTCGCTAACTGATCGGATTTGCGTATGGCGTTGCGTAACGTACCGTTGACGAGCCCTTTTGCCCAAGGTTTTTTAAAATCCACACACGCGTCAACGGTGGCAGCAACAGCCGCGTATGGTGGCGTAGACAAATATTGAATTTGGTAGAGACCAACTAAAAGAAGCATCTCGAGCGAGCGATCGCGATCGCGTAATGGACGGCGGAGTAAATGTTGTAACTGGGGTTGCAAAGTCCAATATCGTCGAAGTACCCCATAAACCAACTCCTGAATAAACGCCCGATCTCGCGTGTCAGAATACGATTCAAATGCCTTCGCTAATACGCGATCGAGCGATTTTCCACTCCCAACAACTAGAGTGAGAACATGTGCCGCGACGCTGCGTGAATTATCCACGGTCAATTCTAAGTTGGGAAAAGGAGGTTTTTAAAACCGTTGACGAAGTCTTTCGCGGCCATAACTTTTTTGCCTTCCGGCTGCAATCGAGTGATGCGAAGTATGCCATCTCCGGTTGCTACGTCGACGCCTAAATGGGTAGCCGCGACAATTTCTCCGGGCGCTGCGCGGCTCGGATCACGCAGTGGCGTAGCCGAGAAAACCTTAATGTTCACAGAACCAAATCGGCAGGTTGCCGCCGGAGTAGGGTTAAGCGCGCGGATCCGCCGCTCAAGTACTTCGGCGCTCTCAGTCCATTCGAGTGGACGATCGCTCGGCGTGATTTTTTTCGCGTAACTGACCTTCGTTTCATCTTGGTCGGCTTCCGTGAGTCGGCCCTCGAGATAGTCATCAATTGTTGCCCTCAGGCACGACGCGCCGAGCAAAGCCAATTTATCGTGCAAAGACCCGGCTGTTTCGCTCGCGGCAATTGTACACCGCTGCCGGGCAAGGATCGGGCCGGCGTCGAGTGCTTCGACAATTCGCATCATAGAGATTCCGGTTTCCTGATCGTTAGCTAAAATGCAGCGCTGGATCGGCGCAGCACCGCGCCAGCGCGGTAACAGCGACGCGTGCACATTCACAGCCAACTTCGCCGCATCTATGATATTTCGTGGAAGCAACAAGCCATAGGCAGCGACGACTAGGACGTCTGCGCGATGGCCCGAGAAAGTTGCAGCTGCTTCGGCGTCGTTAAAATTTAGCGGCTGGTGGACGGCTAACCGAAGATCATTCGCCGCCTGCTTTACAGCGCTTAATTGTTGTCGACGACCGCGTCCGGCCGGCCTGTCAGGTTGGGTATACACGGCTGCAACATCAATACTAGGATGAGCATATAGTTCGCGCAAACTAGCAACCGCGAAGTCAGGGGTG
>CAWLAW010000417.1:0-3802 GCA_963854885.1 Gammaproteobacteria bacterium
CTGCGGCAGCTTCGCAGCTAACGAACCCGCTCGTTCGGCGCGTCTGAATAGCGGATATAGGAGGATTTAGTCATGGA
Organism: Gammaproteobacteria bacterium; assembly: GCA_963854885.1. Lineage (GTDB taxonomy): Bacteria > Pseudomonadota > Gammaproteobacteria > UBA11873. The sequence goes on from CAWLAW010000417.1 coordinate 78, forward strand.
AAATGTCCGCCGATTGAAAACGCTATTAACGGTAGCGTTATTCGCGTTTCTGCCCACTGCGCAGGGCGGCGATCTGCTAATTCAAAACGGTACGCTGTTTACTCTGGATGGCTTGATGCACGCCGATGTGCGAATTCGTGGGGAGACTATTCTCGAAATCGGTGAGCTACTCCCAGCGCCAAGCGACGAGCGAACGATCGATGCCGAGGGGCTGCTTATTTTACCCGGAGGAATTGATCCGCACGTTCATCTCGCGCCAGCGACCGCGGCATTTCCATTTGCTGATGACTTCGAAAGTGGCTCGCGAGCGGCACTTGCCGGCGGCATAACAACCGTTGGGCACATGGCCTTCCCAGCCGACGGTGAATTGCCAACGCAAACACTCTCACGCGAGCGAAAGCTCATCGAAGGGAAAACTATTGCCGATGTGTTTGTCCACACGACGATCCTCCAGCCTACCGAGGAAGCAATTGCCGACCTCCCAGAACTCGTTAAGCTCGGTCAGCCGTCGATAAAAATATTTATGCCGTTTGAGTCGTTTGAACCCGAGTTCCCAAATTTTCTGAAGCTAATGAAAGCCGCGAGCAACGCGGGAATTCGCGTCGCCATTCACTGCGAGGATGCCCACACGATTAACGACGCGATCCGTACCCTGGTCGGAAAAGGGCAGACGTCACTCGATCATTATCCGCAAAGCAGGCCGGTCGTTTCCGAAGTCGTTGCCATACAACGCGCAGTCGCGATGGCTGAAACTACTAACGCATCGATCTACATCGTTCATTTATCCGCAGCGCGAGCGCTAGAGGCCGCTACCGCCGGCCGCCATCGACTACCGGTGGCTGTCGAAACCAGGCCGCTCTATCTCCATTTAACCCAGGACGTCTATCAGAAACCGGATGGTGGGTTATTTGTTGGCATGCCGCCGATCAGGGCGCAAGCCGATAGTGACGCACTGTGGGAAGGTATTCGCGCGGGTACGATTGACACGGTTGCCACCGACCACGCGCCGTGGACGCGCGAGCAAAAGCTCGCACCGGACCATACCATCGCAACGCCGAGACCGGGGGTAAATAACCTTCAGCACATGCTACCGATGCTATTCTCTGAAGGTGTCGTAACGGGTCGGATATCGCTCGAACAGTTCGTTGCAGTTACAGCTGAAAATGCGGCAAAATTATTTGGGCTTTATCCAAAGAAAGGGGCGATTGCGCCGGGTTCGGATGCCGATCTCGTGATTTGGGATCGAGCGGAAAAACGCACGATCGAAGATGCCGACGTATTATCGAAAACGGGGTATTCAATTTATTCTGGAACTGAGGTCACCGGATGGCCGCATGTTACTATTCGACGCGGTGAAATTGTGTATGAAGGAGGAAAGGTTCACCCGGGGGAAAATTCCGGCCAGGTTATCGTGCGAAACCCGATTGGCTCGCTGTCGGTGAAAGAATAGAAAAGTATCGATTCTCGACGCTTCGTTTCCGTTAAATTAGCAACCCCGTTTGCGGGGGGATCGTGAAAATTCCGTTTACCCCACGACCAAAAATCTAGCCTGCAGCAACGCTCGAGAGTGGGCGTCCATCGTTTAGCTGAGCAAGCGTATAGGAGTCATGATGTCGGAAGAAAACAGCCAGAGTCGCAACCCAATGCAGTTAGGTTTATTTATGCCGAACTGCAGCAATGCGTATTCGATGAGTACTTATAAACCCGATCCGCAAGATTGGACATATGAATCAAATCTACGCATTGCTCAAGCCGCAGAAGCGGCCGATTTCGATTTTCTTTTCCCGGTTGCGAAGTGGCAAGGATACGGCGGCGAAACGGACTACCTCGCCACCTCTCTTGAAACGTTTACCTGGGCTTCTGCACTGCTTGCCAACACGCAAAAAATCAATATTTTCTCGACGGTACACGTGCCTGTTTTTCACCCCGTGGCAACCGCGAAAATGGGCGCTACCCTGGACCACATCGGTAATGGGCGTTGGGGACTGAACATCGTCAGCGGTTGGAGCGAACATGAGTTCGGCATGATGGGAATAGAGGTTATTCCTCACGCCGAACGCTATCAACGTAGTGAGGCATACATTGAAATATTGAAAGGTTTGTGGACGCAGGAACCCGGCTCCTTCAGTTACGACTGTGAATGGTACACGATTAAAAATGGCGATGTCCGGCCTGCACCGATGCACAAACCCCATCCAATAATCGCCAATGCTGGGGTCTCGGAAGATGCAAAAGGGATGGTGTCTAGAGCCTGCGACTGGGCATTTATAAGCCTACCGTCTATCGAGGATGCAGCAGAAGTTACCCAGGACATTAAGGGGCGCGCCACCAAACTCGGTCGCACGGTCCAATGCGCGTGTTATCCCTATGTGTTGTGGCGCGACACAGATTCAGAAGCTCAAGAAGAACGCCAACGGATCGTCGAGAACATCGATCGCGAAGCAGTGGACAATTGGGCGGCGGGTCTCAAGATCCAAAGCGGATCGTTCGACGACTTCACCGCCGAGATGTACGCGCTCGGGGGCGGAGCGTTACCCGTTGTCGGAACAAAAGAGTACGTCGCGGAAACTTTACGCGAACTTTACGACCGCGGTATGGACGGATTCTTAATGGTGATGTTGGATTACTATAAGGATACGCTTCGTTTCGATCGCGACATCGCGCCATTGCTAAAGAAAATGGGTGTGCGGTCCTAGATCCGGTGCGGTTTTTAGTAAACGAACTTAACCCACCGAGCGCACGAAGGACACGGAGATATGTTGGGACGTGTTATCGCTTTATTTACAATTGTGTTGCTCCGTGCGTTTCGTGTCCTCTGTGGTAATAAAAAAGGGCTAATTAATATCGCCGATGAGTGGATGCGCGCAATTCCCGGAGTTGATAAGATAATCTGATGCACGCAGTCGGTGCCGCTTTCCTAGGTTTAGTAGTTTTTATTCTCGGCAAAATTCTTTGGTTGCTGAGGCTGTGCCTGCTCGCCTACATCGTGGCGTTTTGCATCACGCTTTACCGAGGGTATGCGCAATTTCTGTTCCTTGAGCGCTTCGTATCTTGGGTCAACGTGGTCGCACAACCGCCGCAAAACCTGCTTCGCGAGAATTTCCCCACGCTTGTTGGCGGCGTGGATATCGCGCCCTATCTATTGCTGGCCATTGCGCTTGCGATCTTGTTCATGCTCGAGTCGCGATGGTCGAGATGGCGCATGAAAGTTTCTTCGTGGCGAGCAGCTGCGCGTCGCAAGAGACGGCTGACGAAGATTCGCAACGAAGCGCACAAGCAAGCTGGAAAAATTGATGCACTGTCGATGGCGTTCGAATCTAGCGATCGCAAGGAACTACTCGAACTCTACGCGAGAACCAAGAAAGCGCTCGAGGCTCAGGAGCAGTCTTTGTCCTTTTTCTCCATCGACGTCGTCGGTTCGACACGCATGAAAGAAAACGAGGATGAGGCAATTGCATCGCGCGATTTCGCGCGCTACATGGCGATGGTCGATCAGGTAATAGAGCGGCACAACTATTTGAAAGCGTCTTGGACCCGGACGGCGTAATGATCTGCTTCGGCGAGACCAGTAACGCCGTGGGCGCGGGACAGGACGTGTTGCGTGCTCTCGATCGCTTTAACCGGGAGATCAAGGCGATGCGCGCGGATTTCAAGGTGCGTATTGGGATCAATTCTGGACAGGTTTCGTATGACGAAGGCACACCAATGGAGGAGATGAGCTCGCG
>CAWLAW010000418.1:0-3765 GCA_963854885.1 Gammaproteobacteria bacterium
TATTGAGTGCGTTGAGGACATGCACTCCATAAACAGACGATTCTCGGTCGCTACAGATTCAGCGTAAGTTTGGGCAACGGCCGCTTCTACACACTTAACGATCTGCTCTGGCGCATAAAAGCCCCGCGTCTGGCGGGCCATGTCTTTTCGATAGTTGGCGAAAAATCCCTCAGGCACGGATGCCGGATCAATCACAATCTCACTTATTCGTCGTGGTGGGGCCTTTTCACTGACGAGTCGTTTTGCGTAAGCTTTCGCGCCGTCGAGTAAATCGCCGTCGATAATTTCGTCGACAGCGCCGCGTTCATGGGCGAGTTCAGCGGGCATTGGTCGGCCCGAAATCATCACATCTAAAGCATTCTTAACTCCGATTAAACGCGGTAATCGCTGCGTCCCGGTGGCTCCGGCAAGTAAGCCGAGCAACACCTCGGGCAATCCGACCTTGGCCGACGCCAGCGCGCAACGATAATGGCAGGCCATCGCCGTTTCGAAACCACCACCTAGTGCAGTACCGTGAATTGCCGCAACAATGATCTTCGAGCACGATTCCATCTGCTCAACCACTTTAGGCAACCAAGGATCCTCAATCGGTTTATCGAATTCAGTGATATCCGCGCCAGCGATGAACGTGCGTCCCGCGCAGATCAATACGGCGGCTTTGGCATCTGCATCGTTTTCGAATCGCGTAAAAGCACTTGCCAGCCCTTGGCGTACCGGCAATGACAGGGCATTTACAGGTGGGTTCTCTACCGTGACAACGGCGATGTCGCCGTCGAGTTCATAAGTTACTGCGTCAGCCATTTATCGATTTCCTTTTTAGCTTGGATAGGCTCTGTTGGTTACATTGCGTCGGCTACAGGCCGCCAGCGTCGCACAAACGAGGTGGCGAATTATACCGGTCGTTCCCGATCCAGCGCTAGGGTCGAACCGCCAGCGGTATTCGATCAGGCAATTCAGACCCACCGGAACCACCTCACGAATCAAGCTAACTCTAATTTCGACCAGCTATCGGGCAACCGAATTAATTCGCCAATGAACTGGCCTTTCCGTACAGACTGCTCGCCACCAAAGCGTCCATTTTTCTCAGTCGACGGCTAATTTCCCGGGAAATATTCATTAAAATTAGGATGAACGTGTCTTTATCCTGCTCAAATATCGCATACATGTCCTGATGCCTTAAGGTCAGTACTTCTAGATCGTCTAACGCCCGAACAGATGCCGAGCGGGTTTGGATATCGATCAACTCCATCTCGCCGAAACTATTACCTTCGTGAAGCGTCGCGAGTCGGGTATAAGAGTTAGATGGGCCTTTCTTAATCACTTCGACGTTGCCGCAACAAATAAAAAACATTCTGTTGCCCCGCTCCCCCTCGCTTACGATCATGTCCCCTGAGGAATAGGAACTAGATTTAAATAGCGATTGAACAAATGCCATGCCGACATCCGACAACCCGCCAAATAACGCATGTTGTTGCAGATCTTGCGGTTCAATCATAGTGCGAGGATGCTGCTCTTATGGGTCGTAATTCGACAACCGGATCTATTATTACCGCTAGTATCCAGCGCGATTTTTCGCTTCGAGCAATGCGTCCACAGAACGACAGAATTCCGCGGTACTGGAGTAGCTCGCGGGATGTTCTATACCGGTCGCACCGGCATCTGCGTAGGCATTTAGTAGCTCCGCGGCAGCGCCGACATCGTCCATTGGCACTGCGGTAAGCGGAATGATCTCTGGCGCGGATTTTCCGACTGCTTTTGATTTCGCTTTCAGATCGTTGGCGTGCTCCGCTAACTCTTGTGGTTTTAGATTCATTGGCATCCATCCGTCCGCATATTCAACGACTCGCGGGAGCGCATTTGCTGGTGCACCGCCAATCAGAATCGGCGGCTTTGCGGGTCGCGGATTAAACAAGAATTTTTGCCCGTTGAGTTCGACTTCATCGCTCGCGAAGCACCTATTGATCGTCTCCAGGGTTTCGTTAGTGATTTTGCCACGACGCGTTCGATCAACCCCCAAGGCAGAGAATTCTGCCGCCATCCAACCGACCCCAAAGCCGGCGCACAAGCGTCCGCCGGACAATTCCTGAATTGACGCAAGCCACTTGGCCGTTGGCAATGGCGCGCGATATGGCGCGATTAGCACAGACACTCCTAAGCGTACGCGCTGGGTAATTCCGGCGACGAAAGCTAAGGTCGCCAACGGGTCGACGTAGCGCCCGCCTGAACCTTCCGATTCGTCCGGTGGAATGGCTACGTGGTCGAGTACCCAAAGATCGTCAATGCCCTGAGAGTCTGCCGCTTTCGCGCACTCTGAAATTATCTGGGGGGTCGATGCCGGCCCCATATTGCGTAAAAACACTCCGATTCGCATGACTTGTAGTCTCCAGTTTATGACGACCGCACCTTAAGTGGGGGTCGTTAAAGCATTTCGAAAATTCGTTCGAGAATCTCGTATTTATTTGATTGCGTTGTGCCTTCAAAGCGACAATGTAAGCAATTCACCCCGGCGGCTCGATAGTCCTGAAAGCGCTCCTTGACCATTTCTTCGGTTCCAACGGCAGCAAATTGCGTAACCAGCGCGTCCGGAACTCTCGCGACGGCCGCCTCCCGTTTACCGGCAAGCCACAGGCTTTGTACAGCACGTGCATCGTCTTCAAATCCGGCCCGCCGGTACGCATCATTATAGAAATTCGTTTGCGCAGAACCCATCGCCCCTAGCGAAAACGCGACCGCTTTTTTACGCTCGCCGATGAGTCCCTCGACATCATCCCCGATCGCAACATGACAACCGACCTGTAAATCGATATCGCTGATATCCCGACCGGCGTCTTTTGCCCCCTGCGCAATGTAGGCAAGATGCGCATCTGCGTGTTCCGGTGAAAATGAGGTCCCCAGCCAACCAGCAGCCCTCGCACCGGTATATTCGAGCGCTCGCGGCCCTAAGGTGGCTAGATATATTGGCATTTCTGGTCGCGAGGCGAAATCGAGTCGCAGCGATTTCCCTTCGCCATCAGGCAGCGGCAATTCGTGATATCGGCCTTTGTAATTTAGTTTTTCTCCGTTCAAGCCCTGGGTAATTATATCGACCGTTTCCCTAAGTCGCGAAAGCGCGCCAGCGTAGGGCAGCCCATGTAACCCCTCGATAACTTGGGGTCCACTAGTCCCAAGCCCAAGCACGAAACGACCTTGCGATAAGACATCCAAGGTCAGAGCGGTCATCGCGATCATCGCGGGGGTTCGCGTGCTGATTTGAATGATGCCGGATCCAAGCTTAATGCGTTCTGTTTTGGCGGCCAAGTAAGCGATGGGGGTGACCGCATCGGTTCCCCAGGCTTCGTGTGACCAGGCGTAATCGACCCCTAGAGCCTCAGCGTGGCGAACAAAAGCGGTTGTCGATTCCAGATTAACGGGATCAATTGGCCCAATACTAATCGCTAGTTTCACTTCCCTCTCCCAGCTGGCGAAAAATTCGAAGATTGCAAATCGAAAGATACGGTAGCAGACCCAACGCCACGGTCGACATCTTCTCACAGGTTCGTTTTCGAACCCTTGACAGCTTTGTCCCCGGATCGTTATTTTGACCTTAACGTCAATTACTGAAGGGTAGCGACGATGGCGACTTACAGCATACGGGAGTTGCGAAAGGAGTTCGGCATTACCTCTCGGACACTACGATTTTACGAAGGTAAGGGACTGATTCATCCCGCAAGACGTGGAATAACCCGGGTCTATTCGGAGCGCGACAAGGTCCGACTAAATTTGACT
>CAWLAW010000419.1:0-3765 GCA_963854885.1 Gammaproteobacteria bacterium
CTAAACCCAAGTTTCGCTGGGTTAGATAATTCCCAACTCAACCTCGTCGTTGCCGGCACCGCGAATTCTGTACTTATGGTCGAATCGGAGGCTCAACAGTTATCCGAAGAAGTGATGCTTGGTGCCGTTATGTTTGGCCATGAACAACTTCAAACAGTGATCGCCGCGATTAGCGATCTCGTGATTAAGACAGGGGTAGACGCGTGGGACTGGGAAGCCGCGGCGCCTGTTGAAGGTCTTGCGCAAGCAGTTGCAACCGAAAGCGAGCAAGCGATCACTCAAGCCTACGGAATTGTCGACAAGTTACAGCGGCGCGATGCGCTTAGTGCCGCAAAATCGTCCGCGACTGAAACGCTATTAGCGAATGAAGGGGCAGCATGGACAGCCGCAGATGTCGGCAGCGCTATAGACAAACTCGAACACGACATCGTACGAGGATCGGTAGTGGCAGGAAATCCCCGCATTGACGGCCGCGGCGCATCAGATATTCGTCACATTTCCGTTGAAGTTGGGGTTTTGCCGCGAACCCACGGTTCAGCGCTATTTACGCGCGGTGAAACTCAAGCGGTGGTCGTCACGACTTTGGGTACGGCAAGGGATTCGCAAATAATAGATGCCATTGAAGGCGAACGACGAGATCCTTTCATGCTCCACTACAATTTCCCTCCTTACTGCGTAGGTGAGACGGGTAGAGTTGGCTCTCCGAAACGACGCGAAATCGGTCATGGGCGATTGGCTAAGCGCGGCATGCAAGCCGTTATGCCCGACATGGACGAGTTTCCTTACGTTCTACGGGTTGTCTCTGAAATAACTGAGTCGAATGGCTCGAGCTCCATGGCTTCCGTGTGCGGTACCAGTCTGTCCTTGATGGATGCTGGTGTTCCGATCGCTGCTCCGGTAGCGGGCATTGCGATGGGATTGATCAAGCAAGGTGAAGAGTTCGTCGTCTTGTCGGACATTATGGGAGACGAAGATCACCTAGGTGACATGGATTTTAAAGTCGCCGGGACCGCCGCAGGCATCACGGCTCTGCAAATGGACATTAAGATCGACGGGATCACGAAGGAAATTATGGACGCCGCGCTGACCCAGGCGCAAAGCGGTCGCATGCACATACTCGGTGAGATGAATAAGGTAATTAGTTCGCATCGCGAGGAAATGTCCGAGCATGCGCCGCGAATAATCTCAATTAAAATCGATCCCGATAAAATCAGGGACGTTATCGGCAAGGGTGGTGCAACGATCCGCCAGATCACTGAAGAGACCGGTACGACGATCGACATCACAGATGATGGAATGGTCAAGATTGCGTCGGTCGATAGCGCTGCCGGGAATGAAGCACTGCGGCGTGTAGAGGCGATCACCGCTGACGTTGAAGTTGGCGCAATTTACGAAGGGAAAGTGCAAAAATTAATGGACTTCGGCGCCTTTGTAAATATCCTTCCAGGTAAGGACGGGCTGGTCCACATCTCGCAAATCTCTGACGAGCGTGTTGAAAACGTAAGTGATAAATTGTCTGAAGGCGATACCGTAAAAGTTAAAGTGCTCGAAATAGATAAGCAAGGGCGCGTCCGCTTGAGCATGAAAGCGGTTGGCGCCGACGAGTAAAAAGCGGATTTTGCCCCAGCGGTAACGAAACCAGAGAATCTACCGAAACTGAATTGCGCGTCAGCTCTGACGCGCAGTCTTCACCCATAGCGACATTCGGCACGCCACCCGTGGGTGTGAAAATTCGGCACGAGCGCTCCCCGCGATTCCATCTGTTCTTAAAGTACTGTATTAAGAGGCCCTAAATAATGTTTATATAACATTATGTTAGAGATTTTATGTAATGAAATACATAGAACTGAAATCAAGGTCACCCAAGTCTACCCGCCATCGAACGCTACGCCTCCCTGGGTAACCAACACATCCATTTCTACATCATGGTCGTCGGTTGGAATTTGCGGCAAAATTTGCTGTTCGTAAGCGATGCCGATTCGTCGGGTGTCAGGGTGGCCTGCTAGCCAGCGATCGTAGTAACCGGCGCCGTGTCCAATCCGCTTGCCGGTTACCGAAAACCCCAATCCCGGCACAATAGCCGTATCTATTGGACCAGGTGACGGAGAACTCGACTGTGGCGCAAGGATCCCGAGGGCGCCGGGCCGAAGATTCTGCCAGCTAGGGAATTCAACTGCGATCATGATTTGCCGGTCAATCAGACGGGGAACAGAGACCATGATTCCTTTTGTTAGTAGTTGATCGATTAGCGCGTGAGTCGGAACTTCATTGCCAATTGAAATGTATACAAATACGGATTGGACGTTTGTCGCGTTTAGCATATCAAGCACATTCGCCGTGATCTTGCGATTATCGTCCTCCCGACTGTGCGCATCGCGATTATCAGGGGCGCCGATTAGCAGATTTCTGCATTCTTTTTTCTGTGCTTGCATGCTTATTTGGTGAGGTATTGGCCGATCAACCGAGGTGTCTGGATAAAGAATTTCGTTTCGCAGTGTACCTCGAATCGGCCCACCCAAATGTAGATCATAAGGACATGCGAATTGTTGAAAAGGCCTGAGCGAGGAAAATTGGCAGTTCAGCCGGGATATTCTACCGACTCGATGTGATAGGTACTTAACTCAACCGGCTGATTGGCTTACAATACGCGGCCTCCGAACCCGCACTTTGCGTTCGGCAGCCATTTTCCGGAGACAATTATATTCATGGTAACTATCAGACTCGCACGCGGCGGGGCCAAAGCACGTCCATTTTTCCATATTGTTGTGGCCGACAGCCGTGACAAACGAGACGGTAATCATATTGAACGGTTGGGGTTTTTTAACCCGATTGCCGTTGATCACGAAGAAGGCTTTCGCATCAACGAAGAACGCTATGCTTATTGGCTTTCTGTCGGTGCGCAACCCTCTCCGCGAATCAAAAAACTGTTAAAACAACATACAGCCGCCGCGCCGGCCGCTGCCGCGTAAGACGTCTCGTTGTAAGCAAATTCGGAAACGCCGCGTGGATGTTGCGCGCGTCCTTTCAGTTAGCGGATGAAACCAGCTTCGCGATCGCACGAGTCGGACCGGATTATTGTCGGGCGAATCGGTGGTGCATTCGGCACCCGAGGCTGGCTGAAGATCATTTCCTACACGCGACCGCGTGAAAATATTTGCAATTATCGGCCATGGTTATTGCTCTCGAACGATTTCTGGACAGAACAACCCGTATTAGCCTGTAAACCGCGCGGCGCTGGCCTTATCGCACAATTGGAAGGTGTGGTCGATAGAAACAGTGCGCTCGAACGGCTCAACACAGAAATCGCGGTTCAAAAAAGTGTTCTTCCTCAGAGCGATCCGAATGAATACTACTGGTCAGATTTAATCGGCCTTGAGGTGCGCAACTTAACAGGCGCTAAGCTCGGAACGATCAGGGAAATCCTCCAAACCGGTGCGAACGACGTCCTCGTCGTGGGCGGGCAGAGTGAGCGCCTGATCCCTTATGTGACAGGACATTTCATCATCGATGTCGATATTAGTGCTGGTTGCATGCTGGTGGATTGGCACGAGGACAACTAGTAGCGTGCGTAGATTTACCGTTGTCACGTTGTTTCCGGAACTAATCGAGGCCTTTGGCGCCACTGGAATCGTACGCCGTGCGCAGGATTCTGGCCTGATGATTCTGACCTCGATAAATCCCCGGACATTTAGTGAAAATGGAACCGGACGAGTCGATGACTCGCCGTATGGTGGCGGCCCGGGCATGGTTATGAAAGTGCCTGCA
>CAWLAW010000420.1:0-3752 GCA_963854885.1 Gammaproteobacteria bacterium
AGGGAACGCCGATGTACATCGGTAAGTATCGCCCCGCGTTGAAATGCTAGATAAGCCGGCGAACCAGTATTTGCGGCCGCTGCAGGCAACGACCAATCTTCGAGCAATGTTACGACAGCGTCCGCGGATAACTGCGGCAAATCTGATGGACCGCTTATTTCGCCCGCCAGCGCAGCTATGCGAGCATCACGATTACTCAAGCCACTGAACACCGATAGGTTCTTGTGCGGCGCGCGGCCGATCGGAACCGTAAGCAAATCCCAGCTCGTCACGAAACGCATGCGCGCGCATAGGGCCGGGGTGAATGTCACATCCAGAAACCAAGCAATGAATAATACCGCGGCGGCGAGCAAACCGAATTCGAACTGACTCTTTAGCTCGCCAATCGTGAGCGTAATAAATCCAAAGCACAACGCAATCGTCGTAAAACTCACCGGACGTATGACTTTTGTCAGTGCGCTAACCGCGCCTTCGGTATTATTTTTCGACCGTCTAGCTTCCGAGCTAAACCGCGAAAGGAAATGGATGCTGTCGTCGACTGCGATCCCTAGGACGACTGAGGCAACTAGGCTAGTCGTTAGATTCAATGTAATCGACGTACTGCCGAGAATACCGAAGTAGGCGATGATCGGCAGCGCATTCGGAATTAGGGCAATTGCCCCAGCGCGCAGGGATCCAAACATAGCTGTTAAGACGAGAAAAATAACCGCCATGGCTAGCGCCAAGCTCAAGACTTGGCCGCGCGTTATGTCCTCAATCGTGCGGGCAACCAAGTAAGAACTCCCCGTAACCTGTCCGCGCATTGGTTTCGGTAACTGGCTAAGGCGCTGGTTGATTCTTGCAACGAGTGCCATTAGATCCTCGGTCGAAATTGCGCTAGATCGAACGTGTAGTAAAGTTGCGTCGTAGTCGAATGTCGTGAATCGATAGACGTCATCGGCGCCGCCGAGCAGCATGAGGTGATTAGTCATGGAGGCGGATTTCGGAATGCCGTCACTGGTCATTTCATCGGGCGCGAGCGCACGATGCACGACCTTTATGTAGTCAACTAAGCTATAAACACCGCCAATTTCGGGTTGCTCTTCAAGCCACGACTTCAACGCTGCTACGGTACGCAACTGTTCCGGCTCCTTGAAAGCGTCGACCGTATCGGTCTCGATCAATATCTGTAACGGCACGGCGCCGGTAAATACATCACCGATCTTCTGAAAGTTCACGCGTATTGAACTTTGTTCAGGAAAGTTGCGTAAGTAATTCGTGCTGACTTCGATTTGCGTAGCCGCAAGCAAAGAAACGACTGCAATGAATGCGCCGAAACCGATTACAATTCTTGCATGGCGAATATCGAATCGAGCAAGGCGCGGTGCAATTCGACTCAGCACATCGACCCGGCGACGATGTGTTGCGCGAGCCGGTAATACCATGAGTCCGGCCGGCACGACGATCAACGCGCACGCCCATGCGAGTAATGTCCCCAAGGCCGCATAAAGGCCAAATATTCGAATCGATTCGATATTGCTTACTGTGAGGGATAAGAATCCCAGAGCGGTCGTAAAGGCCGTTAGCGTAAGCGGGACGAAAACGTCTTTAACGGCTGCGAACGTCGCAGTGACTTTATCCTCGTAGAATCTCATGCAGCGATCAAAGTCACTGACAACGTGGATCGCGTAGGCGAAACCGACAACATAGATGACGGGTGGCAGGATCACCGTGACAAAATTCATGGTGTGGCCTGCGAGAACAAAAGTGGCAAGGGCGACCAGTAGCGCGACAGCATTCGATACGAGCGGCATTAAGACGCCATGCACACTTTGAAACCCCACTAAGGCGACAATTAAAGTTGCCAGAACCGCGAGCGGCATGGTTCGGTACAAATCCCGTAGCATCACGCGACTAACCTCCAGCCGTACCGACAGCGGCCCAGATAGAAATTGCTCTATGCCGTTCGCGTCCTGCTCGGAAATTTGCGCAATTTGTTCAACAAGCTCAATTAGTTGCGGCGACGACAGTGCCGCGTCGAAATGCACAACAACTAATACACCCGACCCGTCGGCAGAGACTAGGTGGCCGTTGTAAAGCGGGTTCGCGCGTGCCTCGTCGCGAACTTGTTCGGCTTCGGCTACAGTCGCTGGAATTTTATCTAAGAATGCGTTGATTTCGGTGATGTCGTCTCGCGCACGTAAGTTATACGCCGAAGCCAAGCTTTCAACTTTGTCTACGCCAGGCAGTCGCTCAATGCGCCGCGTCATGCGTTTGAGATCGGTAAGGCGCTCTGGGGTATAGATGTCTTCGGCGAGCCACGCGACCAACAAGTAATCGTCAGTAGTAAAGCGATCGCGCGTTGTTTCGTAAACGGCTAACGCTTCGCCGTCGCGCGGTAGGAGTGCTTTAATCGATGGGTCGACGGAGAATTTAAGACGGCCAGAATGTAAATCTGCGACATGTCCGAGGCATACCCACGATAAGCCGGCAACGCCAATGAGTATCAGCCATGGGGCTGGCTTCCAGCGCGCAATCCAGCGCAGAACTTTCACCGCCGGATCGGTTTAGTTAACCGCCGCGAAAGCCCCGCTCCAGTTCTGAGGGATTGAATAGGCTGTTACGTAATTCGGGGTCGACTTCGGCTTCGATGACGACAAATTCACTGCGGGTATTTTTTTTGTGGTTGAGAACGAGCGTATAAAACGGTATGTGTCGATCGCCAATCAGTTCGATTTTGTCCCTCTGAACGGTAATTTCTTTGTCGAGCGATCCGTTCAAACCGAAAAATTCAGTCCTCACGGGGACACATATCGTTTTGTCCATGTAGGTCCGAATTCGCGAGTACGCTGAGCGGCCGTCGTTTGGCTCGGTTTCTAATACGTAGACTGCGTGGCCGGCAAGCATTTGATCTTCGACATAGTCGTAGCGATGCGATTTGATGATTTTCATCCGGTGCGTGAAATCTTCGTAGCTGAGGTCCGTGCCCATAATGGATGCGGACAGAGCACCACCGGTAATGCGCCGTGACCGTTTGAGCTGCGGGCTATACATATAGATGCCGGGATCAATACCGTCGCGTTCCAATAGCAAAACGGCGAGGCCTGCGTCACGCGCCGGTGATGTAATTCGGATTAGCGCCCGAGAAAACCCTTCATCGATGCGCTTCCAGTGCAACGAACGAGCCGTTTCCTGACTTTTACCCGAGCTCCCAGTGACAAATACCGCCAGCGATTGTCGCATCGATAGCTCTGGCAACGCGCGATCCACACAGGCCCGGATCTCCGCGGTATTATTTCTTTGCGGCTCGTTTTCGGTCGCCGCCGAGATTTGCGTCGTGCTGAGAACCCACGCGGCACCGACCACGATCGCTACGTTAAGAAGTTTTGAGTTTTTCATATTGTTCTGCTCTGACCCAGCTTGGACCGTCCGACTGTAAGCGCTTTTGTGCTTGATATCCAACCGCGTTATGCGGCGGCGTAGTCGATTAACCACCCCGATGGCCGCGTCGAAGTTCCGCCTTGGAAAAAATACTGTCGCGCAAATCCGGGTCGACTTCTACCTCATCGACGAGAAATTCGCTGTATGTGTCGTTCTTGTGATTAACCATCATTGTGCGATGCGGGATTTGCCGATTGCCGATGGGTTTGACTTGCTCGCGATCGACGCTTAGTTCTTTATCCAGCGAACCGTTCAATCCGAAAAATTCAGTTTTTATGGGTAGGCACAAGGCTTGATCCATGTAAGTGCGAATTGCCGAGTAGGCCGAGCGG
>CAWLAW010000421.1:0-3751 GCA_963854885.1 Gammaproteobacteria bacterium
CCGAGCCACGCGGATGATTTCCTGCCAAAAATGTGACGGGGAAATATTTACACGCGAGACAAATTGAATCTCGCGTTCGGGGAGGCATGTAAACCTAGTCGATTCTGAGCAATTCGCATTCACACGCGGACTTTAACAAGCCAATTATTGCATCCCCATCGCCGGCGTAGGGTTCTACCTTATAAGTATTCCGACACGTTTCGATTTCAACTAACGGAAACTAATGCCTTCGTAATTCTTCTCAACCACTCGGTTAAGCGTTCTCATGTACTTCGGACCACCGCCGTTGTAAATGTTGTAGCGCGTCTTACCGTACTCGTGCCCGTCGATATTTGAGTTATAGCCAGTGATCCAACTTTTCGCCTTGCGTAACAGCAATCCTTGATACATCTGTTTAACGTGTTCGAACCAACCGTCTTCCGCGTCTTTATTGGTATCGAACCGGCTGTACCCGTTCGCCCACATGTACTCGAGCAGCGACGTGGTCCAGTCGATAGCCAGCTCCGCCCCTCGCGGGAAGTTTGTTGCCGCTGTCTGTGGGCCGGCGATCATAGCCAAGTTCGGGATATCGGTTACCGTCAACCCCAGATACGTAATTGGGCCGTCGGCCCACTTGTCACGAAGCTTACGACCGTCGGTGCCGCGGATATCAATGCGGTCAAATGCGCCCGTGAACGAATCGAATCCGGTCGCGTAAATGATGACGTCGAACTCGAATTCGCGATCCGTGGTGTTGAGTCCCTTTGCTGTGACACACGCAATTGGGGTTTGAGTTGAATCGACCAACTCTACATTGTCACGATTGTAAGTTTCGAAATAGTTTGTTTCGAGCGGTACCCGCTGAATACCAAAACCGTGGTCTTTGGGGATTAGTCTCTCGGCGAGATCAGGGTCGTTCACTCGCTGGCGGATCCGGTCGGCGACGTAGTCAGAAAATGACTCGTTTGCCGCCTCATCAGTGAAAATTTCGACGAAATTGCTCAACCAAATCGCGAACCCGGAACTGTTGTACAGGCTGTCCCACAACTCGACCCGTTCTTCGGGAGTAACGTCGTAGAAGCCGCGACGATCGGGTTCGTGCTCGAACCCGCCTGGGGTACGCGCACACGCGGCAAAGATTTCATCATATCGCGCTCTAATCGCCGCCATCTCGGTCTCGGAAATCGGGCCGTTATTCAGCGGGGCAGCCCAATTCGGGCGTCGCTGAAAGACAGTCAAGTGGTCAACCTGCTTTGCTATTTCTGGAATGAATTGGATAGCAGTTGCGCCCGTACCAATCACTGCAACGCGCTTGCCCTTCAGATCAAAGGGTTCGTGCGGCCAATAGAACGGATGGAATGAGGTGCCTTGAAAGCTATCCATACCATCAAACTTCGGCAACGTCGGCATCGAGAGAACCCCGACAGCGGTGATGACGAAATGCGTAGTGATTTCTCGACCTCCTGCTAGCTGTATGGTCCACGTATCGGTTTCGTCGTTAAATACCATCGCCTCGACCTTGCAGCCGAATTGCATGTGCTCGCGCAGATCAAATTTATCCGCAACATAATTGAGGTAGCGCAATGTATCCGGCTGCGGCGAGAATTGTTCATTCCAGTGCCATTCCTCGAGCAATTCCTTAGAAAATGAATAACCGTAGGTAAAACTTTCCGAGTCGAAACGTGCACCCGGATAACGGTTGTTATACCAAGTACCGCCTAAATCTTCATTCGCGTCGAGCACGGTGGCATTGACGCCAAGATCGATGAGTCGTTTGATCTGATAGATCCCCGCAACACCCGCGCCGATCACGACGACCTCATGATCGCGGTGGGTCTGGACAGGATTTTCCTGCGAAGCGTGTACTGTTGTTTGCGTCATTATTGATTCTCTCGGTTGGGCCTGAGTTGTTAGTTTGATCGGTTACGACTAATTTTACGAATATTATTGGACCTTGCTACTCCCAAGACCTGGCCGAATTGCTCCGAACTGTCGACGATCTCTGCCAGCCTGAATCAGCCAAGACCATCGAGCGGCGGATTCTTCTCGAAAGCTTCACAGCTAGAATCAACCGGCGACCACGACTCCGCTGTACAACTCCAGAAACTTGAATCAATCGTTACCCAGCTGCTATCGGCCAGCGTTCCTGCTTTGACAAAGCGAATGGTCGGTATCTCATCTAAATAGCTGATCAACTGCGATCCGCAATTTGGACAAAATGCTCGCGTGACGTGTGAACCGTCGGTCCCTGTCACGGTGTAGGTCTTTACTTCTCCCTCAGTTTTCAGCGCGTCGGTCGGGACCATTACGATTGTGGCTTTTCCACTACCGGTGATTTTCCGACAGTCCTTGCAGTGGCAATGATGGGCCGAGATAACTTGTTCGCGGTCGAACTGGACCTTAATATCGCCACATAGGCAGTCGCCCGTTTCTTGTTTACTCATAACTAGTGCCCATATAAATCAGATTAAAAAAATACGAATAGTCGAAGTTCAATACTCTCACGTGCTGGCGCGGAATTATCCGGTAGCTCGAACGCCGTGTGTGCGGTAAATCGTGCTCGCCCGTCCGTTGCCGAGTCAAAAACTTTGAATAACAGTGCCTCGTTTGGGGTCATGTTGGAGAAATACACGAAGCGTTGCGAGGCATTATATTTTACGTGCGCAATCTCGCCGTCTCTGCCAGGCGATTTACGAATAATTGGAATGAAATCCGCCGGATCGATCGATTGCGCGTCCGCAATAGCAAATGGATCAGAGGCAACTGGCTTGATCGGTCGCCAGATTTGCACGATGGCGAAACGTCTTGATAACAAGTCCTCTGCTTCATCGGGGAAAAAATCTCGTACCCGTTGCGGCGCCGAGCGCTCGGTATAATCGTTATGCACCAACTTCGCCGGCTCACGTAAACCGTGGGCTTTACGGAAGTCGGAATCACCATGCCTAATTGTGTGATCGAAAACATGAGCACGCCGCGCGCCCATATGGGCGACAGCAAGCGCTTCCATTTGCGGGTAATACGATTCGCGCAAATGCGTGTCGCGAAGATCACCTAGATCAGCATCGCCCTTGAGCAGTTCAAATCCGTTCGTGTCGAGTCGAAACGGCGAATCTTCGTCGCGCCCATCGATAATCGACACATTTTTCTGCTCGGTTTGAGTTGAGCTCGTGCGGTCTTCCGGGGTCGTGGGATCACCCATCTCGTAGAAGACCGGCTCGCCGGTATCTATGGCAAAAGTAAGTGTCGTCGCAACTTGCCTAGATTCTTCGATATTTATGGCCATCGCTATTGCTCCGCTGTTTCTATTCAACATTCTACGGTGGAAATTGAGTCGGGGCCAAGGATCCAAAATAACGTACTCCGCGCGTCGAGTGACGAGCAAAGCGGTCATCGCACCACCCGGTCGGCGTCGCGGCGATACTCGAAATTCATGTCGAAGGGAAACCCGGCGCAACACCCCATTAACGTCCCGCGCCCGAGCAAAACCGATAATCCAGTCGATTTAACGAGGGCACTGTTTCGTTGATGTTGGCCCCAGAATGTCGAAACCGCTCTCGAACCGGTTAACCAGCGTCTGAATGTGACGCTGCGCGTCACCCAGGCGGGCTCGCCGGGCGACTCGCCCACGATCTCAACTTAAATTGTATGAGCGAAGGAATCGAGGAGCTTAATGAGTTGATAACTGTAAGAGATCTGGGTTGTGACTACGGGCAGGGGGGGTTGTTTTCTTGACCGCTACGAAGCGGAAGAACGCGGCGAGGCGGTTGCACCG
>CAWLAW010000422.1:0-3751 GCA_963854885.1 Gammaproteobacteria bacterium
TCGGGACAGTACGACCGATACCTTCGTTCATCTGACGCAAACTATGGTACCAATAACATCCGACAACGCCCCAAGATATCGCATCCAAATAACCTTGCGCGAGCAATGCGACATGTGCTTCGATCCCCATCGAATGCATAAGGGGTTCGGCGAGTTGTAGTATTCCAATCACGATCACAGCAATGCCCACTGCTAGCCATAAGCTTGCCCGCGTACTTTGGCCAATTTGAGTATTTTCTCCAGCACCATATTGTTGAGCAACAATCGGGCCGAGCGCCATAATTACTCCCAGTCCAGCGAGAAAAACGGTGATCCAGATACTCGATCCGAGCGCCACTGCCGCGAGCTGAGTAGCACCTAGATTTCCCGCCATCACCGTATCCGCTACGTTGACCCCGATATTGAAAACATTGTTTAGTATCAGTGGCCATGCGACCGAAATTAATCGCTTAGCGTCTGCTAAGACTCGCGTCGTGTCGAGGAGCATTAACGGCATTCGGTAATTACTTGGGTAGCCTGGGGTATTTGTCGTGTTTGTTAAACGGGAAATCGAAACAATTTATTTCCGCACAAGCGCGACACGAATAATTAAACTCGTGCGAACTTTTCCCGACTACGCAACTCGCGGTCCATCGATACGTGGGATCGCCGCAAGTAATTTCTGCGTGTATGGATGTTTGGCTGCGTCCAGTATGTCGTCTATTGGCCCTTGCTCAACGATTTCCCCTTGATACATAACGGCGACGTAATGCGCGATGTAGGCGACGACACTCAAGTTATGGGTAATAAATATATAAGTAAGGCCGAGACGTTCTTGCAAATTACACAGGAGATCCAATATCTGCGCTTGCACAGATACATCTAAAGCGCTCGTTGGTTCGTCACAGATAATTACGTCCGGATCGAGCGCGAGCGCACGCGCAATACAAATCCGCTGGCGTTGCCCCCCGGAAAACTCGTGCGGGTATCGATACTTGTGCTCAGGCTCGAGTCCGACTTGTACGAGCAGCTCGTCAACGCGTTGTGCTCTGGCAATGCGATTCTCACCAATACCTTGAGCGAGCATTCCTTCGACGATGATGTCGCTTACCATCATGCGCGGGTTCATAGATGAGTACGGATCTTGAAACACGACTTGTAAATCGGTTCGTCGCTGGCGCATCTGACTCGAGCTTAAGGTCGCAAGGTCGATATCGTTGAAGTGCACGCTGCCGGCTGTCAACGGAAGTAAGCGTAAGACGCCCTTGCCAAATGTTGTTTTACCCGATCCAGATTCGCCGACAATCGCTACCGTCGTGCCCCTATTAATCGTCAATGTAACTCCGTCAACTGCCTTCACATGGCCGACGATGCGTTTAAACAACCCTTTACGAATTGGGTAGTGAATTTTCAAATCCGCGATTCGCAGTACCGGGTCAGCGGTTTTTATTGAGCGGTCGAGACCTTCTCGAATTCGTTTTTCTCGGCTCGGTAACGCGTCGAATAATTGTTTTGAGTAAGCGTGCTGCGGTGCCTGGTAGAATGCATCTCGGGCACCTTGTTCAACGATCGATCCGTTCTTCATTACAACAACCTTATCTGCCATTTGGTAGGCAACCCCTAGGTCGTGCGTAATAAATAGTATCCCCATCTCGGTTTCGCGCTGTTGCGCTTTTAGTAACGCCAGTACTTGTGCCTGGACCGTGACATCGAGCGCCGTCGTTGGTTCGTCTGCAATCAATAGTTCGGGTTCAGCTGCCATTGCGATCGCGATCATCACACGCTGCTTCATGCCGCCCGAAAATTGATGGGGAAATTCCGCATAACGGCGCTCGGCGTCCGGGATATCAACAGCCTTAAGCAATTCGATAACTCGCTTGCGTTCGTCTTTTCCTCGTAGCCCTTTATGTCGTCGCAAAACTTCGCCAATTTGCTTTCCAATCGTGAGAACCGGGTTCAATGACGATTGTGGCTCCTGAAAAATCATGCCGATTCGTCCACCGCGAACATTGCGCATACGGTTTTCAGGAACCGCAAGTATGTCCGTGTCCCCGAGATAAATATTTCCGGTCGCAATCCGCGCCGCGTGCGGCAGCAAACGCATAATCGAAAGAGCGGTGATCGATTTGCCACTTCCGGATTCACCAACTAGCACCACTGTTTCACCACGCGCCACGGTAAAGCTCACGTGATCGACCGCCTTCATTGGATCGCTCGTTGAACCGAAATGCACGCCTAGCTGCTCAATCCGTAATAGCAGTTCGTTAGAATCTGAATTATTCATGGCTCTAGTGATCCCCAGCCTGGATCCGGAGCGAAGCGTTCGCCGTACGTTTGCGATAGCTGTTCCAATCTGGCGAGTATTTCAGGCACACCCCGATCGTACGCATAATGAATGGGTCCACCTCGGAAAGGTGCGAATCCGGTGCCGAATACCATACCCACGTCGATTAAGTCGGAATCCGCGACGACGCCCTCACGCAGACAGGCGACGGACTCGTTGACCAGCCGTAGCATCATTCGATCGCGAACATCGCGTAGCGGCACATCGGATTGCTGTGCTTTCGGACGAATTACGCGTTTGCCCTCATATCGATAAAATCCGCGATTCGTCTTCCGCCCTGTCGCTCCTTGCTCGACCTTCGCGCGTAATATTTGTGGAACCTCACCGCCTAGTTTTTCAGCGAGAACCTCCCCAACCGATAAGCAAATATCTAGGCCGACAGTGTCGGCTAACTCGATCGGGCCCATTGGCATACCAAATTCGACGGCTACTTCGTCGATGACGACTGGTGAGATACCTTCGTCAATCATCGCCATCGCTTCCTGGAGGTACGGCGACAGGATTCTATTGATCAGGAATCCCGGCGCACTAATCGCTGGAAGCGGTTGGCGGTCGATAAGTAAGGCAAACGCAGCCGCTCTATCCAACTGCAATCGAGCGGTATTTTTAGCACCGATAATCTCAATTAGTTGCATTTTCGCGACCGGGTTAAAAAAATGCACCCCAACTAAACGGCTTGGCTCTTGCATTCCGGCCGCGATGTCTTCGAGCGGTATGCTTGAGGTATTCGTTGCTATCAGCGCGTCGGGTTTCGCTAGTGATTCGATCCGCTGAAAGAGTGTTCTCTTTATACCAAGATCTTCAATTATTGCCTCGATAATGACATCTGCTTGAGCTAGCCCATCGCCGTCGAGGTCAACTACTAAATTATCACTCACAGCTAAACGACGATAACGGTCTCGGATCCTCGATCGGTACGTCTTGTGCGCGCGCAGGATCGCAGGAGCGACGTATTTGATCTCGCGATCCTCCATCGTGACGCGCAATCCGCGCATTGCGCACCACGCCGCGATATCGCCACCCATAGTTCCGGCTCCGATCACATGGACATGCTTTATTGGAAACTCGACCCCTCGTCCAATCGTTTTTAGACGCTCTTGCAAGAAAAAAAGCCGCTGCAAATTGCGACTCGCCGAGCTGACAAACAACTCCGCTATTGAAACCGCCTCGGCGCTAAACATTTCCGATCTTCGCCCGCCGTAGTCTTGCCACAATCGAATAAGCGCATACGGTGCAGGATAATGCTGTTCCGGTGCCCGTTTTGCGACTTGCCGACGCAAAACAGTTGCGACGACGTGCCGCACCACTGGCCAGTGGAGGAACTGTTCAAGCACCGAAGAATGAGCTGGCGGCGACGTTTCGCGAAGCAACTTCTGAACAGCATTGTCGAGATGTCGTGCTGGGACTGCCCGATCGACGAGCCCAGAT
>CAWLAW010000423.1:0-3750 GCA_963854885.1 Gammaproteobacteria bacterium
CGAAACCTTGGAAGCAACGACGGGTGCAGATTGAAGCAACCGTATCGCGGAATCGAAACGATGTCCTTGGGTAGTTTTCGCCCAATACAGGAAACTAGAATAACGTCGGGGGCGATCCGAACAAGCCGCTCGGCCGCGTCCGACCAGTCTCGAGTCAGTTCGATCAGCGCAATCCTGTACTGCAACGCCAGCGATGCAATCGAGGTCGAATGCTCTACAAGCACGGGAAACTTCGGATTGTGGGCAGCCGGCTTACGTTGGCCTGCGACGACAATGGCGACCACCGAGCGACCTGCCGCCAGCAGCCTGTGCAGCGGAATATAGGACAGTGGGCTCGGCGAGCCGATGTAGGCGATTTTCACTGCACATAGCCCCGGTCGCGGTACGCCGCTTTCGATCTAAAAGCTAACGAGCTGCTGATTCGTTGGTTCAGCGCAGCAATACCATGCTTCCGAGTGATGCGGGATCTCGCTACCCAGATCATCGGGTAATTCCGGCGCGATGGAACCGGCAAATTCGTGGGCGATGCGCCAGCTTGATTTAAAGACGGATTTTCGGGTCGATCCCTCGGCTTGCTCTACCAGCAGTTGCACGGAGGCTTGCAGATCGTCGACCCGTTTGTCTCGATTCAACCAGGGATAACCAAGGGTCTCAGGGTCGAAATCCCCCAACTGACTGGCAAACCCTGGGATGTTTAGTAGATAAGATCCCTTGGGGATCAACAGGCGGATGGCAAGTTGGATCGATGGCACGCTTTCCACCATTCGCAAATCGACAAGTCGCGACAAAAGATCGATATACCCCTGGATTGTGGTCCACGGGCTGAACGCGACGAATGTTGGCGCGAGATCAATCCCGACCTCACGAAGCAGCTCGACAGCTTTGCTGAAGTCCTCATTCGTGTGATTCTTCTGTAGATAGTCTAAGATTTTGTCGTCGACTGATTCCACCGCAGAAGTGATAAATAAACAGCCGGAATCGCGAAGCAAGCGAAGCAGTTCGCTGTGCGCAAGTAGGTGTTCAATCTTGATTGTCGCGTCGAATGTGACCCGCGGAAACCGTTGATGTAAGGCTTCGACCACTTTACGTGCGTGCGTCGGCCCGTTAAGAAAATCCGGATCGCCAAAGGAGATGTGCTCCGCCCCCATCCGGATTTGATTTTCGATATCGGCAAGGACGACGGGCACTGGGATCGCCCTAAATTTGCCATTGTAAATCGGCACGATGGGACAATGCCGGCACAGGTGTTTACATCCTCGGCTTGCCTCCGCGAAACCCATCACCTTTGTGGTGCCGTCAGCCAAAATCAGCTGCGCGTAGCGATCCAGGTCAGCCATTGTTGTTCTGTCGGGCACGACGAAGTCCACGCGCCGGTTCTGCCACGGCGAATCTTCGACGGTTTGTCCGTTGCGAAGCGATTCAGCAATTTCGAGCAAAGAGGGCTCGAACTCTCCGCCGAGGATGGAGTTAACGCCGTGTCGACGCAGGAGCTCCTCATTCATCGGCGCGTACAGCCCATAAGCGCAGAGGTGGACTCCGGGGGCCAGTGATGAGAGTCGCGGTAACGCTTCGAATGCAATTCGAGTCGCCGTATGCATCGCGAGGTAGAAAGCGATCAAGCCAGCGCCGCGGATTTCATTCGGGTCGATCCGCTCACGTGAAAGGTCAATCGTGCGGACGTCATACCCTCGCGATCGCAATATTGCGGCGGGTTCGGCCAATCCGAAAGGCTGGCGCCCAATCTCGTATGGGCTGATAAGGACAACCTTCATGCAACGACTACCTCACTCCCCCATGTGCTTGGGTCCACGACATTATCTCATTACATAGTCGGTGGGGGCAACGACATACTGAGGCGATTGACGGCGAAAACCAGCTAGTTAGCAGCGCCCCGGAAACGACAAACCGGGGCGTGACGGCGCCGTATGAAAACGCGCTATCCTGCATCATCGCCGGCTAAGGCCGCTTAACTAAGTACCCGGGTTTACTTGATCGCGACATCTTGAGCCGGGACGTAAAGGACAAGTGGGATTTTGTTGACGACCGAGATTGAATAAATTTTGACCTGCAGCGTGAACGGTCAAGAAACGCTGACATCGCCTCATCGATTTGAAGCGACGCATTCCTCGCTCTCTTACTCGTGTCGCCTGGTGAGAAAGTTCGGCGCGATTATTGGCATATTGTGAGGTGTCATGGCGCCCTTCTGGGATCAGCTCCCGATGCGCGACGCCATAGCTTTTCAACTTGTCCGTTACGATCGTTCTTGGTTCCTGCCGATGCGTCTTCAACAGACGTTTGAAGAACCGTTTGGCTGCTTTGCCGTCACGGCGACGCTGAAGAAACACATCGACAATCTCGCTATCCTGATCGACAGCCCGCCACAAATAGTGCTGCACATGTCCAATCTTAACGAACACTTCGTCTAGGTAAAAAGTATCGCCGAAGCCTTGGTGACGACGTTTCAATCGTCGCGCATATCTCTGTCCAAACTTAATGCACCATAATCAGATTGATTCATAGCTAACGACAACGCCTCGTTCGGCGAGTAAATCTTCGACATCCCGATGACTGAGATTGAATCGGTAATACACCCATACAGCGTATTGGATTATTTCTAGCGGAAACCGGTAGCGTTTGTACGGCTTTCTGGATTTTTTCATCCAACTATTACCCGTCAACACCACTTAAGTTGTCAATACCTACCCGAGGGCATTGGCGGCGTGAACTTCCGATATTGGCCGATTGCGCTCATATTCGCTTCTCCGGTGAAGTTCCGTTTAGGAGCGGCGAAGAGTCTTTCCCATTCGGCCGCGCAATAGGCCGAAGGGGATCCACGGCGGGCCTTCGCTAACGCAATGACCAACATGCGTAGTCGTTTCGGATAAAAAAAGGGATCGGCGACAAATAATTCACAGTTGTCACCGACCGTTCTTTTACTCGTGCTACGACGGAAATCTCACGGGGCAAGCACCGACTGCATACTCGCCGTCCCCCAAGCCTTGACGGTGCGGCTCATAGACGAACCCAGGTGCTCGGCACTTTCGTTCAAGGCGTTGAGCAGCGCCTGCCACTCGGAATTGCCCGCAAGGCTCAATTGCGCAGTCTCCATTTCCGCCTCACTTGCATAGCCAACAGTTATCAAGTGGCTCATCGAGCTCATCCCGGCGGCGACAACCTGTGAAAGATGTACTTGGTTTGGCTGCTCCTTTCCCGTCGCAGAAGCGCGGAACTTGTCGATCGAGGCGACAAAGGCCCCGGAATCCTTCACGTCGAAAGCATGTCCCAACCAGACCTTGTCGCCGTCGCTGATCTCGCCCCAACTTTTCACCACCCGGTAACGTGCCGAGACGGTGCCTTGGCCGAGTTTCGCAAGCGTGGCGAGAAACTCTTTATATGCCGGCGATGCCCGTAACTGCTCGCCCCATGCCTCACCGCTTGTCGCTGATTTGTATATTGGAACAAACGTATGGGTACTCGGATTAGCGCCGTCCGCGATCGCCATCTGGAGGAGGAGCCGTCCGGGGAACTGTTTGGTGACTTCAGAACTCATCAACTTGTCAGTGGCAGCCACCAATTCTGCAGTCTTACCTGCTGGTATAGCGACGGAAAAGCCAGACCAGCTTCCCCCTGCACTCGCACTGCTTACGACTATCATTAGTCCGGCCACAAACAGGGCCGAGGTCCTCAGACGAAAATACTTCAAGGATCGTTGTTCCATCGAATGTCTCCTCCAAATAATTTTTATTGACG
>CAWLAW010000424.1:0-3730 GCA_963854885.1 Gammaproteobacteria bacterium
TACGCTCTAGGAGTGGACTGCGATAGGGCGGCTTGCTTGAAGAAATGTAAATTCGTGACAGGTCCGCCCCTAGGGATGAGATAACCCCCACGCCCCCCAATTACAAGGGTATAGCGACACGTATTTGCATGAACACGAAGCCGCTTAGCGGAAAACCAAAAGAAATCAACGCACGCCTTCAAAGAGGAGTGCTGCGGCTCGCCCTTTCGTTCCATGGTCAACACCCGGAACTCGACAAACACCTCAAAGAACTCGGCACCTTGATCCGGAATGGTAAAAAGGACGATGAGCTGCAGAATCTGATAGACGAAATTGTCGACACAATCGTCTCGCGTGGCATTACCCAGAACACGGAACAACGCGGCGGGCGGAGCTTAAGCGATTTATTGCATCGAATCGAATCGAAGTTTCCGAAATCGAATGCTCTCGAGAAAATTCAACAAGAACTTTCTTTGCCGCTGGACAAACAAAGTTTCGAGGCTGCGCTCGAAAACGCAGCGCGGCTCATCGCGGGTCTCGCGCGAAGTCAGACTGAAGCACAAGATGTGACCGATCAATCTGGCTACGACGGTGCGATTGTTGCAAAACTGCTCGATCGCATTGACTTTTCCGAACGCGTGGAAAGGGATATAACGCGGATCAAAAACCGGATTCAACAACACCAAGACGAAGTGCAATTAATGCGCCAGCTTAACCTTGCTGCAGCGGTGATATCGACGGAACTTTCCGCCGCCGGGAATGGCGACAGCTTTACTAGCGCTCGAGATCAATTTTTACTATTGATGAACTTAATGCCGTTCCCAGCAAGCTTGTCGCAA
Source organism: Gammaproteobacteria bacterium (assembly GCA_963854885.1). Taxonomy (GTDB): domain Bacteria; phylum Pseudomonadota; class Gammaproteobacteria; genus UBA11873. The sequence goes on from CAWLAW010000424.1 coordinate 819, forward strand.
AGTTCAGCTAAGACCCGCAAAGCTATTGAAAAAGCCGAATCTGGTGAAAGCTTGTCTCGCTGCATCCCAGAAATTGCCGAGCTGACATCGACGATGAAGTTACTGCTGCAATCGGAGATCGATGATCTAAGAAATTTTTTAAAAAGTACGGTGGGCCGTCTACTGGGATTGGAAGCGCAAATAAAGCATTCCTGCGACTTCCACACGCAGAGCATGGACAACGCATTCAACCTTGAGAAAAATTTGGGTGTGCATGCTGAGGGCATGCTGACAGAAATAGCGCACGAGCAAGACGTTGCTGCGATTAAAAATGCCGTGAGCTCACATCTCGACGGTATCGACGCGAGCTTGAAGACGTTCGTCGCGACGGAAGATCAACGTCATCAAGAGGCGCGCGATAAAATCGATCACATGGTCACCGCGCTGAGCGACTTGGAAAACGAAGCCACGGAATTGAGAGACGATCTAAAGAAACAACATACGCAAATACTCGTCGACCCATTGACCGCAATTCTGAACCGGGCCGGGTACGACGAATACGTCAACAAAGAGTACCAACGGTGGCGGCGTTATCAGTCAAATCTTACCTTAGCGGTAATCGATTTAGACAATTTCAAGGAAATAAATGACAACTACGGACACGCCGCTGGGGACAAGGTGTTGGCTACCGTGTCGCGGCAACTCGAATCGCAGCTCCGCGAAAATGACGTAATATGTCGTTACGGTGGTGAAGAGTTTGTACTGATCCTTCCAGAAACTAATGCCCCTGAAGGTATAGTCATTCTCGACAAATTGCGCGACTACATCGCTAATTGTAACTTCCACTTCCAGGATACGCCGGTACCAGTAACATTATCGTGTGGCGTGGCGCAGTTCCGCGCCGATGATAGCGTTGATCATGTCTTTGACCGGGCCGACCAAGCGATGTATGCCGCTAAGCGCAACGGGCGTAATCAGGTACGCTCTGAGGATGATGTAGCGCAACAATCCGCATAGTGCGAATTAAATCTCGCGGTCAGTATTGAGATGTCGCGGCGGCAGCGCACACCTTCTATCTGGGGCTTATGCTGGCTCGTCTTTTTTCGGCGCTACGAAGTTTATCAATACATCTCCTGTTGCCGGAGAATCCGGGAGTGGCCCTATGACAAGCGCGCCACTCGGCCTCACAGCCAGCGACGCAAATGCGGCTTGTGACGCTCCACCACGATAATCTTCGTAGGTATAAGATGCCGTAAACCGAGTTTTCTGAAATCGCCACCCCTGAAAGTAGCGGCGCAATATCTCCTCGTAAAGCGCATCAGCCGGGAACGCTGTATGTCCTCTCAATGCTGAAACCAAGCCCTTGGTTTCATGTTGATCTGCAGCCGGCATCGGAATTTGGAACACCCGAGAGCGCCCAAACTCGTTGCCGAATCGCGTACAAACGAGCGCGTTATACGCATCGTTGTCGCTAGCCGCGAGCAAATATCCCATTGAGCTTAGATCCAAAGTTTCATCCGCAGACGCCGACACAACTTGGCCAAAATAGACTGGAATTCCACTTAAACGGGCAGGCCGTAATCGATGCCACGACGCGTCGACCAGAATCACTGGAATCTCGAGTTCTATTAAGTTTTTCGCCAAGTCGATCGTCCACGGTGAAGCGCCGACAATGATCAGACCATTTTGTTTTTTTGAGGCTATGCCAAGATAACGCGCTAGGTGTGCTATTGAAAACCCGTGTAACGTTACAGTCACGAGGATGAGTGTGAACACTAATGGCAGCAACATAACAGCATCCTCGTAGCCGGCTTCCACCATACGTACTGAGAACGCGCCGGCAACGGCAGCTGCGACGATTCCACGCGGCGCGATCCAACCAATCAAGATCCTATCTTCTCGATCGAGACCTGCACCTAGAGTTGCGGCGAAAACCGTGATCGGACGGACAATGAAAATCAAAACACCGATCAAGGCCCAGGCACGAAAATCCATCTGCTTCAACAAACTTGGATCGAGGTCGGCGGTTAGTACAATGAACAATCCTGATACTAAGATAACGGTGATATATTCTTTAAAGCGCCTGAGTTCTTCGATGCTTGGCAGATTCATATTTCCCATCACCAGCCCCAGGGCTGTCGCGGCGACTAGCCCGGCTTCTTCCTGGAGAATATTCGCGCCCGCATAGACGAATAATACTGCCGCCAACATCGTGGGACCTTTTAGGTATTCGGGAACATGCCCCAAGGGGTACGCTTTGCCGAGTAGATATCCGACCAATCCTCCGAACAATCCTGCGGCGATAATTGTCTCAATCATATCGATGACTAACGCGAAGCCCGTCGCACCCCCATCGGTTAAAGCAAAGTACTCGAACAACACGACCGCGAGTAGAGCACCAACGGGATCATTTACGATGCCCTCCCACTTCAACGCAGAAGCCGTTCGCGGACGCAAACGTGCGTGGCGTAACAAAGGCATAATTACGGTCGGGCCCGTGACGATGGTGATCGCGCCGAAAACCAGAGAAACCGGCCACGACAATCCGCCAATAAAGTGAGCTGCGGCGGACCCTAGTAAAAATGCTATTAACGGCCCGACGGTCGTTAGACGTCGAACGCCAACCCCGGCCTCTTTGAGTTCGTGTAAATGTAAATTCAATCCACCTTCGAACAGAATTACAGCCACCGCCAATTGCACGAACGGTGTCAGCAAATTGCCAAAGTTTTCGGACGGCTGTAAGACGCCGCTAACCGGCCCCAGCAGTAATCCGGCGGCGGTGAGAATGACGATCGCCGGAATGCGAAATCGCCACGCTAGCCACTGCGCCGCGACACCGGTACAGGCGACAACGACAACGAGGTGGACAATTTGATGTTCCATAATCTATTCGACTTTAATTGTGAACGGCACACCGGTGCACCACTCGACGG